>JAEZHS010000235.1 GCA_023436825.1 Pseudomonadota bacterium
GTTTCGGTAAGGACGAACGAAGCTTGCTACGCCAAGACTGTCATCCCGAGCGCAGCGAGGGACCTTTCCTGTTGCCTTGAAGGTTCCTCGCTACGCTCGGGATGACATCAGCGCTTTACCAGGCAGAAATACGCGCTGACGCCGAGCAGCGCCGCCAGCGCGGCGTAGAGCGGCGCCTGCGGGACGTTGAGGAACAGCCACGGCGCCGACAGCGGGCCGACGGCGGCGCCGAAGTCGCGCCAGGTCGAGTAGCTCGCCTGCGAGCTCAGCACGCTCGACTTGCCGCGCTCGAGCACCAGCACCGGGATCAGCGTGTTGAACATGCCGCGCGATATGACCACGACGAGCGCGCCCAGCAGCTCGTGGTCGAGGGCGATCAGCGCGAAGCCCGCGACCAGGAGGGCTCCGTTGACGATCGAGATGCGCCCCGCGCCGAAGCGGTCGCCGATCCAGCCGCCCAGCGGGCCGGTGGTGATCTCGACCAGCCAGCGCAGCGCCAGAAGGATCGCCGTCGCCAGCACCGGCGCCACCCAGGTGATCGAATCCTTCATCAGAAAGGAGAGCGTCAGCAGGAACACGCCGTCGCTGGTGAAGCCCAGCATGAAGCCCCACGTCTCCAGGCGGTGCGGGATCGGCAGCCGGAACGGCTTCTTATCGGTGATCTCGCGCGGCAGGCGCGGCAGCAGGAGCGCGGCGCCGAGCGAGATCAGCGTCAGGCCGCCGAAGATCAGGAACACCGAGCGCGACCCGACGGTGACGGCGATCCACGCGCCGCCGACCAGCGACATGGCCTGGACGATGCCGATGGCGGCGCGGCTTGCGCCCACGCGCTTGCCGGCGTTGGCGCGATCGCTGACGGCATAGGCCAGCGTGGAGAGATTGAGCGAGGCGTAGGAGATGCCCCACAGGATGCGGGCGGCGATCTGGACGGCCTCGCTGTCGACCAGGCCGTAGAGCGTGGTCGAGACGACCGAGCCGATGGCGGCCATCACCATCAAGGCATGTGGCCCGACCCTTTCGCCGATCGCCGCCACGCCGGAGTTGGCCAAAAGCCTGATCCAGCGGTTGAGCGACAGCAGCACGCCCACCATGGCGAGGCTGACGCCGAAATCCTGATGGTAGAGCGGCAGGACGGCGTAGAGCAGCGTGTCGCCGATCATGGCGACGGCGATCACCAGGCCGGGCAGCGCCATGCCCACCGGCTCGGCGATGGGCGATGGGTTGGCGGTGCTCACGCGCCCGACTTTGCTCCCTTACTTGATACGTTTCACTGGGAGCGTTGCACCAGCGCTTCGCGCAGCGCGGCTGCAGCGAGCGACGTGCCGCGGCGCGCGCCGTGCAGCAGCATGGGTGAGCTCAAAAAGCCGTGTAGCATGCCGCCGAACTCGACGAGGTCGGCCTGGGTTCCTTCCTGGTGCAGGCGGAATGCATAGGCGCGGCCTTCATCGCGCAAGGGATCGTAGCCCGCGGTGATCAACAGGGCAGGCGGCAGGCCGGCGAGCGACTTGGCGCGCAAGGGCGAGACGCGCCAGTCGTCGCGCGAGCCTTTGTCCGGCGTGTAGTGATCGAAGAACCATTCCATCGTGGCCGCGTTCAACCCATACCCGTCCTCGTAGCGGCGATAGGACTCGGCGCGGCCGACCGCATCGGTCACGGGATAGGCGAGGAGCTGGAGCCGCAGCTTCGGTCCGCCATTGTCGCGCGCCCAGATCGCGACCGCCGCGGCGATGTTGCCGCCGGCGCTGTCGCCGCCGATGGCGAGCTTGGAGGAATCGACGCCAATCGAGGCGCCGTTGGCCGCCACCCATTGCAGCCCGGCCACGACATCGTCGAACGCGCCCGGAAAGCGCGCTTCCGGCGCCAGCCGGTAGTCGATGGCGAAGACCACGATACCGGCCTCCAGCGCGAACTGGGCGCAGAGCACATCGTGGCTGTCGAGATTGCCGAACACCCAGCCGCCGCCGTGGGCGAAGACCAGGCACGGCAGCTTGGCGTCGGCGGGCGCCGAGGCCGGACGGTAGATTCGCACTGCGAGCTCGCCCGCAGGACCCGGAATGGTGCGGTCGACGACCTTGGCCTCCGCTGGGCGCGGACCCTGGGCCGCCGGGCGCAGCGACAGATAGAGGTCGCGCGCCGCCTGGGCAGACAATGTGTTCCACGCCGGTCGATTGGCCGCCGCCATCAAGTCGATCAAGCGCTGCGATTCGGGATCGAGTGCCATTCCTCCAACTCCATTCACGGACAAACGCGCCACTCTAGCAGTCGTCGCCCCTGTTTCGTCACGAGACGAATGCTAAGGTGAGACATGACGTTCGAACCGGACCACGGAGCGCCCTCCTCGCCGGCCACTCCGCGGTGGCGTAGGAGCTGGGACCGCGTAAAGGCCTGGCGTCCGGGATGGGGTCGTGGGACGGGACCCGCGCCGAGCGGCCGGCGCCGGCTATGGAGCTGGACCTGGCGCATCGTCGTGGTGGCGCTGGTGCTCTACTATCCGGTCGGCGCCCTGTTCGTGCAGAACATCGACGACGATCCGCAGTTCGCACCGCGCAACGTGACGCCGGGCGAGAGCCGCGCCGTCGCGGCGGCGGCCCAGCTCGTCACCCGCGAGGTCGACGTCAACACCTGGACGCCGATGATGCCGTTCTTCATGCCGGCCGGCATTCTGGACAACATGCCCAATTTCCAGCGCGGCATCATCGCCGCCCTGGGCCGCTTCAGCACCGAGCTGATGGATCAGGTCGGCCGCGTGCGCGGCACCAGCCAGGTCGATCGCGACCTCGAGCAGGCACGCGGCTTCCTGAACGAGCAGCCCAACATCTGGATCTGGCAGCCCAGCGTGTCGCTGATGCCCTCGGCGACCTCTGCGCAGAAGTACCGCGCCGGGCGCGACCGGCTGGTCGCCTACAACAAGCGGCTGGCATCGGGCCAGGCCGTGTTCGAGCGGCGCGCCGACAACCTGCAGGCCCTGATCGACCGTATCGCCAACGACGAGGGTTCGGATTCGGCGGTCATCGACCAGCACATCATCGAGAGCGCCGGCGACCTGTTCGACATCCGCGTCGACGATATCTTCTATTTCAACAAGGGCCGCCTCTACGCCAACTTCATCCTGTTGCGCGAGCTCGGCATCGACTTCGAGAACGTCATCCGCGAGCGCAACCTCACCAACGCCTGGAACGGCACGGTGGAGACCTTTCGCATCGCCTCCGCCCTCGATCCCTGGGTCGTGTGGAACGGCTATCCCGACGGATTTCTCATCCCCAACCATCTCGCCGCTCAGGGCTTCTACCTGCTGCGCGCCCGCGTCCAGCTGCGCGAGATCAGCGCCATCCTGCTGAAATAGGCGACGCGTGGAGATTTACCTACCCATCGCCGAGCTGTCGATGAACGTATTCGTTCTGCTGGGCCTGGGTGGTGCCGCCGGCCTGCTGGCCGGCATGTTCGGCGTGGGCGGGGGCTTTCTCGCCACCCCGCTGCTGATCTTCGTCGGCATTCCGCCCGCGGTCGCGGTGGCGAGCCAGGCCAACCAGGTGATCGCCAACTCGATCTCCTCGCTGCAGGTGCAGTGGCGGCGCGGCAATGTCGACCTGCGCATGGGCCTGATATTGCTGCTGGGCGGCATGATCGGCTCGTCGGCGGGCGTCTCGCTGTTCACCTGGCTGAAAGCCATCGGCCAGATCGATTTCGTGATCGCCGTGCTCTACGTCGTCATGCTGTCGACGATCGGCGTGCTGATGCTGATCGAGAGCGCCCGCACCTACATCCGGCGGCGGCGCAATCCCGAGGCTCCGCGCGGCAAGCTGCACACTCACTACCTGGTGCACCGCCTGCCGCTGAAGCTGCGCTTCTACAAGTCCAAGCTCTACATCAGCGCCCTGCTGCCGATCGGCATCGGCTTCGTCATCGGCGTGCTGTCGGCGATCCTGGGCGTCGGCGGCGGCTTCGTGCTGGTGCCGGCGATGATCTACATCCTCGGCATGCCAACTGCGGTGGTCATCGGCACCTCGAACTTCCAGATCCTGTTCGTGGCCGCGAACGTCACCTTCCTGCAGGCCGCGACCAACGGCACGGTCGACGTCGTGCTGGCGCTGCTGCTGATCCTGGGCGGCGTGGTCGGCGCGCCGATCGGCTCGCGGCTGGCGGCCAAGCTGCCGGGCGTCGTGCTGCGCGGGCTGATGTCAGTGCTGATCCTGGTCGTGGCGGTGGAGCTCCTGACCGAGCTTTTGCGCACCCCGAGCTCGCTCTACTCGATCGGCGGCCGGCAGGTGATGCCATGAGCCGGTGGGGAGCCGTCGCCGCATTGCTGACCGGCTTGCTGCTGGCCATGCCGCTGGCGGCCCAAGGCCCGCGCATCGAGCCGCCGGCCGGCGGCATCTTCGGCCCCTTGCCGGGCAGCGGGCAGGCGACGGACCCGACCGTGCCGCCGTCGGTACCCAACCAGTTCGAGACGCCCGAGCTGATCGTGGACCTGGCGCGGCCGCGCGTGTCGATCACCTCGGCCTTCCAGGGCGAGAGCATCCTGCTGTTCGGCATGTTCGATCCACCGGGCGAGATCGTCGTGGTCGTCGTCGGCCCGCCTGCCCGCGAGACGGTGCTGCGCAAGCAGCGCGTCCTGGGTCTCTGGCTCAATACCGGCCGCCAGGCCTTCGACGACGTCCCGGCCTACTATTTCATCGCCGCCAGCCAGCCGTTGCAGCGCCTGCTGGCGCGCAGCGCCGGCGGCGAGATCCTGTCGCTCGAGGACCGGATGCAGAGCGTGCGCTCGGTCGGCCAGCGCGAGCACGAGGACCTGATCAAGTTCCGCCTCGGCCTGGTCGAGGTGAAGCGGCGGGAAGGGCTGTATCCGGCGGCGATCGGCCAGGTCACCATCCAGGCCAACCGGCTGTTCAGGGTCGAGCTGCCGTTCCCCTCGCGCCTGCCGGAGGGTATCTACGAAGTCAGGACCTACCTCCTGCGCGAGGGCAAGATCGTCGCCGCGGTGTCGCGGCCGCTGCCTGTCGGCAAGGTCGGATTCAGCGCCCAGCTGGCTGGTTGGGCGGACCACGAGGGGCCACTTTACGGCCTTGGCGCAATCGTCATGGCGCTGCTGGCCGGCTGGATCGGCGGTGCGGTCATGCGGCGCATCTAGAGAAGGGAGCGAGCCATGAGCGAACAGGCCAGCCGGCCCGATGAGCGCGTCTTCCTGGTCGTCGTCGACGAAAGCCCGGAGATGCGCAACGCGCTGCGCTATGCCTGCCGCCGCGCCAAGCGCACGGGCGGCCGGGTGGCCATGCTCTACGTCATGGATCCGCCCGAGGGTCAGCAATGGGGGGCGGTCATGGACCTGATGCGCCAGGAAGCGCGCCAGCAGGCCGAGGAGGTGATCGCCAAGCACGCCGACGTCGCCGTTTCCCTGACGGGCCAGCCGCCGGCCATCTATATCCGCGAAGGCAAGAGCCGTGACGAACTGGTCAAGCTCATCACCGAGGATCGCTCGATCTCGGTCCTGGTGCTGGCGAGCGCGTCGAGCAGCGAGGGACCCGGGCCGCTTGTGACCGCCTTCGCCGGCAAGCTCGGCAATCAGCTTCGTGTGCCGCTCACCATCGTGCCGGGCGCCCTGACGGAAGCGGAGATCGACGCAATCTCTTGAGGCGTGCGCGAAGTTTCTGCGACGATTTTGGCGGAGGGGTTTGGCGAACTCCTTTTGTGTTCCGGGCTGCGGTCCAGGTCGCAGTTTGATCACTGATTTATATGTTGTTGTAAATAAACGATAATATCGTTATATTACATAATATTTGTCCGGTTTGATCCAAGAATCGACTTGATCGGTTTGCGCTTGGTTCCTACCTCAAACCCATCGATTGGGGGCGGAGACGTCCTGTCCCCGTCCTAAGCGACGCCAAGCGGAAGGCCGCCACGCGTTCGACAAGGAGGTAGGTTTGTTCATCCAGACCGAGCAGACGCCAAATCCGTCAACCCTGAAGTTCCTCCCGGGCCGCGTGGTCATGGAGAAGGGGACGGTGGATTTCGCGACCGCCGAAGCAGCAGCTCCCTCGCCCCTGGCGAAGAGGCTTTTCGCGGTCGAAGGCGTCGAACGTGTGTTTCTCGGCTCCGACTTCGTGACCGTCACCAAGTCGGCTGACCGCGATTGGCAGGTCCTCAAGCCGTCGATCCTCGGCGGCATCATGGAGCACTATACGTCCGGCGATCCGGTGATCGCCGACGCCGCCGAAGCGCATGCCGCGGCGGCCGACGACGATGAGGTCGTCGCCCAGATCAAGGAACTTCTCGATACGCGCGTTCGTCCGGCCGTGGCGCAGGACGGCGGCGATATCGTTTTCCAGGACTTCCGGGACGGCGTGGTCTACCTGCACATGCAGGGCTCCTGCTCGGGCTGCCCGAGCTCGACGGCCACGCTCAAGATGGGCATCGAGAATCTTCTGAAGCACTACGTGCCGGAAGTGGTGGAAGTGCAGGCGGCCCAGTAGGCCGCCTTCCGCTCAAGCGTACAGCGTAAGAGGTGCAACACGCGGTCGTGGGGGACCGCGCGATGGACCGTTCGTTTGAGCAAACGAAACGAGGGTGTGGCATGCTTTGTTCGATTCAGCCCGCGATCAGTCGTGGGCGCCAATACGCGTTTCCGGTGGTGTGGGCTGCCGTATTCGCGACTGGCGTCGGCCTCAGTGAGCCGCTGCCTTCCTTCGATGCCGCCCCTTATCTCTCCTTCGCCCCGATCGGCAAGGCCCAGGCTTCCTCCCCCGACGAGGCGACGCTTGTTGCCCTGGAGGCCGAGCCGCAGGCGCTGACCTTCCTGCCGCCGCCCGATAACGAGCCCGACGATATCCGTCGCTCGATCATCGATCCGTCGATGGGCCACGGCCGCTTCGCCGCGCCCGGCAATGCGCTGCGCCGCCAGGTGCAGCTCCGTGCCGTCAGCCCGCGTACTGCCGACGAGCTCGCCGGCTTCTTCCGCGACGTCTCCTTCACGCTGCTCACCGACATCCGCCAGGGCGAGGCCGTGCCGGCGATCAAGGTCGACCGCGTGCCGGCCGACCTCGGCAACAAGGACGGCGTCGAGCGCAAGCAGCTCTTCATCACGGCCATCCTGCCGGTGGTGCTGGAAGTCAACCAGCGCGTGATGGCCGACCGCGAGCAGCTGCTGGCGCTGCGCGACAGGCTCGCCATCGATCCGTATACCACGAGCCCGATCGAGCGCATCTGGCTCGAGGATCTCGCCGACCGTTACGAAACGACGCCCGACCGCATCGATGAGCTGGTGCGCCGCGTCGACATCGTGCCGCCATCGATGGCGATCGGCCAGGGCGGGGTCGAATCGGGCTGGGGCACCTCCTTCGCCGCGCGCACCGGCAATGCGCTGTTCGGCCAGATCCAGGTCGTCGGCCGTCACAGCGTCGACGTGCCGTGGAAGCCGGGCAGCGGCATGCCGCAGCCGTTCTCCAGTGTCGGCGAGGCCACCGAGGCCTACATCACCAACCTCAACACCCATCCCGCCTATGCCGGTTTTCGCGCCGCCCGCGCCGCCGCTCGCGAACGCGGTGAGGATCTCGAGGGCTACCGCCTGATCGGCACGCTGCTGCGCTATTCCGAGCGCGGACTGGACTACGTGCAGTTCGTGCGCCAGATCATGCGCGAGAACGACCTGCACGACTTCGACAAGGCGAAGCTGTCGGGGCTCTAGTTTTCCTCCCCATGCGAAAGCGTGAGGAGGAAAGACTTTTACATCATCGGTCGGGCCAAGTCGGCGTCGCTGACCAGCGGATAGCGCCGCTGGTCGAACAGCTGATAGTGCCACCATTCATTGCGATAGAAGTCCCAGCCGGCGCTGGTCATCAGCCCCATCAGCAGCAGGCGGTTGCGCTGCGCCTCCGTCGAGACGTCGGTGCGGCCGTGATGCGACAGTGGGGTGAAGGCATCGAACGGTGTGCCCATGTCGAGCTCGCGGTCGCCGTCCAGCAGGGTGAGGTCGACGGCAACGCCGCGCGAATGCGGCGAGCCACGCCGCGGATCGGCCAGGAATTCGGGATCGGGTCGCGCGTTCCACAATGCCCATTGCGCTTCCACAGGCCGCAAGGCATCGAAGATGCGCAGCCTGAGGCCGAGCGGCCGGGCGAGTGCGACCGCTGCGGCAAGCGTGTCGGCGGCTTCGCGATGCAGCCAGCATTCGGCATTCCGGTAGACCGGCTGGCCCGTTAGATTGGCGTCCGTCGCATAGGCGAGCGTCACATCGACGTCGAAGTCCGGCGGGGCGATGGCAACAAGATCGAGCTTCATGGTCCAAGAATACACATGACGGTCCTCGCCTTCGATTGCGCAGTCAGCGGCATGACCGTTGCCGTCGTGCGCGACGGCGTGCGCCTCGCCGGCCTTGCCGACGACGGCCGCGACCAAGCGGCGCGCCTGCTGCCGGCAATCGGATCGGCGCTCGGCGACGCTGCCGTCGACCGACGCCAACTCTCGCTTGTCGCCGTGACCGTAGGCCCCGGCAGCTTCACCGGCGTGCGCGTGGGCCTTGCCGCGGCGCGCGGACTGGCTGTCGGTCTCGCTGTGCCGCTGGCGGGCATCACCACGACGGCAGTGCTGCTGGCGCAAGCCGCATCGCGCGACAGGCTGGTGGTCGCCGCCATCGACAGCCGGCTGGGCGACTGGTTCTGCGCCATTGCCGAAGGCGATGCCGCGCCCTTCGTGTCGTCGGCGCGCGAACTTGCGCTCCGTATCGCCGGCCGGCCCTGCGTTGTCGTCGGCAGCGGTGCCAAGGCGTTGGCGGACGAGCTTCTGGCCGACGGGATCGACGCTGTGGCCGAGGAAGCGGTTCCCGACGCCGTCACGCTCGCCCATCTGGCGGCTGAAACGGGCGTCGAAGCCTGGCGCGTCCGTAATGCCGAGGAGGGCCTGCCGCGGCCGCTCTATCTGCGCGGGGTCAATATCACCTTGCCGGACGGCGCGCGCCGCACCGTCGAATGACCGACCGATTCATCATCGTGCCGATGGGAGCGCTCGATCTCGACCGGGCATCGGCGCTGCACACCGAATCGTTCGCGCCCCTCGGCGAACGCACCTGGACACGGCAGGATCTTGCCGAGCTGGTGGCGTTGCCGGGCGTGACCGGTCTGCTGCTGCAGGTCGACGGCCACGACGCCGGCCTCGCGGTGTGCCAAGTGGCGGCCGATGAGGCAGAACTGCTGACCCTCGCCGTACGACCGGCCCATCGCCGCCGAGGCGCCGCGCGCCATCTGCTCGCCGCGGTCATCGACCACGTCCGCACGGCCGGCGCGCGAGCGCTGTTCCTGGAGGTCGGCGTGGATAACCCGGCGGCACGAAGCCTCTACGATTTGCAGGGTTTTCGTGCGGTCGGAGAACGTCGCGCCTACTACCAGCGCGGCCAGGGTCCGCCCGCAGATGGCATCGTCATGCGTCTCACTCTCATCTGATGAATCGATGATCAGGCCCGCCGGATGGTTACGATATGGGCATCGCCGGCGTCTTCGACGGACAGGATGCTGTGGCCCTCCTCGCGTGCAGCGCGGGGAACGTTGCGCAAAGGCTCGTCGCCTTTGAGACGCACCCTCAAGATCTCTCCCGGCTTCATGCGTTCGAGCCTGAGCTTGGTACGCACGAAGGTCATGGGACAGACCTCGGCAGTGATGTCGATCGTTTGGTCCGGCTGGATTGTCATCACCCGACAACTATACCCCGACCGCAGAGCGGTGTAGGGTAACGTCGCATGCCTGATCGTAAATCCAAACTCGAGATCCTTTGCGCCGAGCGCGGTCTCAAGATGACTGACCAGCGCCGCGTCATCGCGCGCGTGCTCTCGGAGGCGCACGATCATCCGGACGTCGAGGCTGTGCATCGCCGCGCAACTGCGATCGACCCGAACATCTCGATCGCTACCGTCTATCGAACCGTGCGGTTGTTCGAGGAAGCCGGCATTCTCGCGAAGCACGATTTCGGAGATGGTCGCGCTCGCTATGAAGAAACGCCGGACGAGCACCACGACCATCTGATCGACATCCAGAGCGGCAAGGTTGTGGAATTCCACAACGACGAGATCGAGGAACTGCAGCGCCGGATCGCCGAAAAGGCCGGCTACAAGCTGGTCGGTCACCGTCTGGAATTGTACGGTGTGCCCCTGGACGGGAAAAACAGTCGTCAAAAATGAGTGGACGGGGCCATCGACACCCCGATAATGGAGCGATGATCGGGGCGGCCCCCTTGCGGATTCAACATGCGCATTGACCGCGCTGACAGCGAAGCCGAACTCCTTGGCGTGCCCGCCTCCAGTGCGGAAATCGTCAGGGTTGTTGCCGGCGACTTCGAGGTCCGGCTGGCCGAGAACGCTGCCGAGATCGATGCCGCGCAGGCGCTTCGCTATCGGGTGTTTTACGAAGAGATGACAGCGCATCCGACGCCCGAGATGGCGGCGCGGCGGCGCGACTTCGACGCTTTCGACACGGTCTGCGATCACCTGCTGGTGCTCGACCATCGCCGCGGCGAGGGGCCGAAGGCTATCGTCGGCACCTATCGACTGATCCGCCGCTCGGCGGCGGCGGCAATGGGCCGCTTCTATTCGTCGGCCGAGTACGACATCCAGCCGATGATCGACTATCCCGGCGAAGTCCTCGAAGCCGGGCGTTCGTGTATCGAGAAGGATGCGCGCAACACCGCGACCATGCAGATGCTGTGGCGCGGCATCGCTCTCTATTCGCTCCACTACAACGTCCAGGTGATGTTCGGCTGCCCCAGCCTGCCGGGCACTGATCCGTCGCAGCATGCGCAGGCGCTGTCATATCTCTATCATCATCACCTGGCGCCGCCGGAGATACGCGTGCGGGCGCTTGCCAGCCGCTACATCAAGATGGACGTGCTCGAACCCGGCAGCTACGACCCGCGCAAGGCGATGGCGCGCGTGCCGCCGATCATCAAGGGCTATCTGCGGTTGGGCGGATTCGTCGGCGACGGTGCGGTGATCGATCCGCAGTTCAACACCACGGACGTCTTCATTATCGTCAAGACGGAAATCATCACCGAGAAGTACATCCGCCACTACGAACGCGGGATGCGCGAGCAGGAAGGCTGACGTCTCCGACGCCGCGATGTGGATCGGTTCCCCTCTGCGAGGCGCCTTCCGGCTGCTGACCTACCTTTCGGTGACGCTCGTCCTGGTACCGATATATCTCGTGGCCATGGCGCTGCGCATCGAGGCGGTCATCCGCTGGATGCCGGTGGGCTATCATCGCCTCGTCTGCATCATCCTCGGCATCAAGGTGCGCGTGCATGGCGAGCGCTCGGACGTGATCCCGACGCTCTACGTCTGCAACCACGTCTCCTATCTCGACATCGTGGTCCTGGGCGGGCTGATCCCGGGCAGCTTCGTCGCCAAGGCCGAGGTCGCGACCTGGCCGTTCTTCTCGACGCTCGCCAAGGCCCAGCGCACGATCTTCATCGAACGGAGCAGCAGCAAGACCAGCCACAGCCGCGACGAGATGATGAACCGGCTGAACACGGGCGACAATCTCATGCTGTTCCCTGAAGGCACTTCGAGCGACGGCCAGCGCGTGCTGCCCTTCCGCAGCGCCCTGTTCGGCGTGGCCCAGTTGCGCCGTGACGAAAAGCCCATCGCCGTGCAGTCGGTGGCGATTGCCTACACCCGCCTCGACGGCATTCCGCTCGGCCGCTACTGGCGTCCGCTGTTCGCCTGGTTCGGCGATCTCGATCTGGTGCCGCACCTTTGGCAGATGGTGTGCCTGGGCGAGACCGAGGCCGTGGTGACATTCTTCCCGCCGGTCGACATCGACAAGCTTGGCGACCGCAAGAAGCTCTGCGAATACTGCTTCAAGCAGGTGTCGTCCGCCGTCCAGGCCGCCAATGCCGGCCGCTACGAGTTGCTGCCGCCGCCGAATAAGGTGGCTTGAGCCGCCCAACCCGAGTTCCTCGCCCTATATTCCCCTCCCCCAAAGGGGCGGAGGAGCACGACAACGAGGAAAGGACCCTGCTTCTGCGAATTCAGGGGAGTCGACCACCGGCCCGCGCAATGATAGAACCCGGCCGTTCCTGCAACGGAGACCGATGACCGACGTCCGCACCGACGGGCAGCGCAAGCGCGTGTTCATCCGCACCTACGGGTGCCAGATGAACGTCTACGATTCGGACCGCATGGCCGATGTCCTGCGGCCGCTCGGCTATGCCATGACCGACACGCCCGAGCAGGCCGATCTGGTCGTGCTGAATACCTGCCACATCCGTGAGCATGCCTCGGAGAAGGTCTATTCCGAGCTCGGCCGCCTGCGCGACGCCAAGCACGAACGCCGCGCCGAGGGAGGCGACCTCACCATCGCGGTCGCCGGCTGCGTCGCCCAGGCCGAGGGTGAGGAGATCGTGCGCCGCCAGCCCGCCGTCGACATCGTGGTCGGCCCGCAGGCCTACCACCGCCTGCCCGAGCTTCTGGCCGAGGCCGAGCGCAAGGCTGCCATCCGGCGCGCCGGCAAGCGCCTGCCGGGTGCGGGCGTGCTCGACACCGACTTCCCAGCCGAGAGCAAGTTCGACCATCTGCCGTCGCCGCAGGGCGTGCGCGCCGGCTCGGCCTTCCTGTCGATCCAGGAAGGCTGCGACAAGTTCTGCACCTTCTGCGTCGTGCCCTATACGCGCGGCGCCGAGTATTCGCGGCCTGCTTCTGCCGTGCTGAGCGAAGCCCGGCAGCTCGTGGCCGCCGGGGCGATCGAGATCACGCTGCTCGGCCAGAACGTCAACGCCTATCACGGCGAAGCGCCCTCCAGCTCCGTTGGCGGATCGACGTGGTCGCTGGCGCGGCTGATCCAGGCCCTGGCCGAGATCGATGGCGTGGCGCGCATCCGCTACACGACTTCCCATCCGCGCGACATGGACGACGATCTGATCGCCGCCCACGGCGCGGTGCCGCAGCTCATGCCGTACCTGCATCTGCCGGTGCAGTCCGGCTCCGACCGCATCCTCGAGGCGATGAACCGCCGGCATGGGCGCAATCTCTTCCTCGGACTCGTCGACCGCCTGCGCCGCGCGCGCGCCGACCTGGCACTCTCTTCCGACTTCATCGTCGGCTTTCCCGGCGAAAGCGACGCCGACTTCGACGACACGATGCGGCTGGTGGACCAGGTCGGCTTCGCTTCGGCCTTCTCCTTCAAGTACAGCCGCCGTCCCGGCACGCCGGGCTCGGCCATGCCCGACCAGGTGCCCGAGGCGGTGAAGTCCGCCCGGCTCGCGGCCCTTCAGGCGCTGCTCGGCCGGCAGGCGCGCGACTTCAACATCTCCAAGGTCGGCGCGGCCGTGCCGGTGCTGTTCGCCGAGACCGGCCGCAAGCCCGGCCAGATCGTCGGCAAGACGCCGTGGCTGCAGTCGGTCTATGCCGAGGGCAATGAACGGCTGATTGGCCATATCGTCGAGACCCGCCTGACCGAAGGCCACGCCAACAGCTTGGCCGGCGAGATCGTCACCCGCGCCTACGAGGCCGCCGCGTGAGCGATACGGCCGCCACCGGCCGTTCGGCCGACGTGCGCCGCATGACGTTCGACGACAATGCGCTGCTGCCCGGGCTCTACGGCAATCACGATCGCCATCTGGTGCGCATCGAACAGCTCGCCAACGTCCAGTTGAGCGCGCGCGGCAACCAGGTCGCCATCGCCGGGTCGGCCGACGATGCCGCGGTCGCCCACAAGGCCATCACCAGCCTCTACGAGCGGTTGAAGCGCGGCCTGTCGATCGAGATCGCCGACGTCGACGCCGCCGTCCGCTTCGCCCGCACGGGTACCGGCACTGGCGCCGACGGCGGCGACAATGACGGCATCCGCACGCGCCGGCGCACCGTGCAGGCGCGCTCGCCCGGCCAGCGCACCTACCTCACCGCGCTGCGCGAGCGCGACATGGTGTTCGCGCTGGGGCCGGCGGGCAGCGGCAAGACCTATCTCGCGGTCGCCATGGGCGTGTCGTTGCTGCTGGCGGGCAAGGTCGAGCGCATCGTGCTGTCGCGGCCGGCGGTCGAGGCCGGCGAGCGGCTGGGTTTCTTGCCCGGCGACATGAAGGAGAAGATCGATCCTTATCTGCGGCCGCTCTACGACGCGCTGCACGACATGCTGCCGGCCGAGCAGATCGCCAACCGCATGGAGTCGGGCGAGATCGAGATTGCGCCGCTCGCCTTCATGCGCGGCCGCACCCTGGCGCATTGCTACGTGATCCTCGATGAGGCGCAGAACACCACGCCCATGCAGATGCGCATGTTCCTCACCCGCCTGGGCGAAGGCTCGCGCATGGTGATCACCGGCGATCCCAGCCAGACCGACCTGCCGGGCGGCCAGCGCTCGGGCCTGGCCGATGCCGTCGAGACGCTGAAGAGTGTCGACGGCGTGCGCTTCGTGCGGCTGACGTCCCAGGACGTTGTGCGCCACGACCTGGTGACCCGTATCGTCGAGGCCTATGACGCGCGCGACAAGAAGGCGAAGCCGGACAACCGTTGACGTTGTCCTGCTCGACTCGGCATGGGCCAACGCCTTGCCGGGCGTCGAGCGTCTGGTGCGCAAGGCCGCGCGCGCCGCGACCGGCAACCGCAATCGCTCGCTCACCATCGCGCTCGCCGACGATCGCCGCGTGCGCGCGCTCAACGCACGCGACCGCAAGAAGGACAAACCAACCAACGTGCTGTCCTATCCGTCGGGGGAACGCGATTTCCTGGGCGATGTCGTGTTGGCGCGCCAGACCGTCTGGCGAGAGGCCAGGTCGCAAGGCAAGACGCCGGCCGATCATCTCAGCCATCTCGTCGTGCATGGCACGCTTCATCTGATGGGCTACGATCACGAGACGAGCGAGGCCGACGCCGAGCGCATGGAGGCGCTGGAGCGGCGGATCCTCGCCAAGCTCGGAATCGCGGATCCATACTGAGGGAAGGAAACGACATGCGGGTGGGATTCATTGGCCTTGGCACGATGGGCTCGGGCATCTCGGCAAACATGCGCAAGGCCGGCCACGAGATGGTGGTGCACGATGCGCGGCGCGAGGCTGCCGAGAAGATCTGCGCCGCCGGCGCCGAGTGGGCTGACTCGCCGAAGGCCGTCGCCGAGGCCACCGAGGTCGTCTTCACCTCGCTGCCGGGCCCCAAGGAATTCGAAGCCGTCGTGAAGGGCGACAAGGGATTGCTCGCCGGCATGTCGCGCGGCCAGCCCCTGTTCGATCTCACGACCAATTCGCCGACCGTCATTCGCAACCTCGAACCTCTGTTCACCGAGCGCGGCGCCGTGTTGCTCGACAGTCCGGTCAGCGGCGGCCCGGCCGGCGCCCACTCGGGCAAGATGGCGATCTGGGTCGGCGGTGACGAGCAGGTGTTCCAGCGTTACCGCCCGGTGCTCGACGCGGCGGGCGACCAGGTCGCCTATATCGGGCCGATCGGCTCGGCGTCCGTCGCCAAGCTCGTGCACAATCTCAGCGGCTACATGATCCAGACGGCGCTCGCCGAGGCCTTCACCATGGGCGTGAAGGCCGGCGTCGATCCGCTGACGCTGTGGAAGGCGGTGCGCAACGGCGTCACCGGCCGGCGGCGCACCTTCGATGGCCTCGCCGACCACTTCCTGCCCGACGTCTTCGATCCGCCGCGATTTGCGCTGAAGCTCGCGCACAAGGACGTGTCGCTCGCCACCCAGGTCGGCAAGGAGCACGGCGTGCCGATGCGGCTGGCCAACCTGACGCTCGAGGAGATGACCGAGGCGCTGGCGCGTGGCTGGGAGGGCCGCGATTCGCGTTCCTCGATGATCCTTCAGAAGGAACGCTCAGGACTCACCATCAAGTGCGATCCCGCCGACATTGCCGCCATCCTGCGCGACAAGAGCAACGCTTAGATCACCCTCAAATCCTCCCCCGTCTTACGGGCGAGGGTAGGGAGGGGGAGGCAACGAGGCGTTGCTTGAAGTTCCAGACCTGAAATTTGCAAGACGGTGATTGTGGCTTGCCCCCTCCAACCTCCCCCGAAGACGGAGGAGGAGAATGATCAGAGCATTTCCAGCGTCTGCTTGCCCTTGGGCGGTGGGAAGGCGCGGTCGAGCTCGGCCGTGATCTCAGGCGTGAGCTTGACGTCGAGCGCGCCGAGATTCTCCTTTACGCGGTCGCGCGTCGAGGACTTCGGGATGGTGACGACACCGGGCTGGGCCATCACCCAGGCGAGCGCCAGCTGCGCCGCCGTGCAACCGACCTCGTCGGCGAGCTTCTTTAGCGCGGGTTTGGTCAGCAGGCGGCCCTGGTCGAGCGGCGAATAGGCCATCAGGGCAATCGACTTCCTGCGCATCAACGGCAGCAGATCGAACTCCGGACCACGCCGCGACAGGCAGTACAGCACCTGATTGGAAGCGGTCAGTCCCTTGTCGAGGCGGGCGGCATCCTCCATGTCGCTGCGGTCGAAATTGCTGACGCCGAAGTCGGCGATCTTCCCCGCCTCGCGCAGGCGATGGAACGCCTCGAACGTGTCCTCGAGCCGCGCCCCGCCTCGCCAGTGCAACAGGTAGAGATCGATGCGCTCGATGCCCATGCGCTTGAGGCTGCGCTCGCAGGCCGCGACGGTGCCCGAGCGCGTCGCATTGTGAGGATAGACCTTGCTCACGATGTACGGTCGGCCGGCTCGGCCCTTGATCGCCTCGCCGACGATCTCCTCGGCCACACCTTCGCCATACATCTCAGCGGTGTCGATCATGGGATAGCCCATCTCCAGCCCGTACTTCAGGGCGTCGAGCTCATCGGCCCGCCGCCGGCCGCTCTCGCCCATGCGCCAGGTTCCGAGGCCGAGAACCGGCATTTCCGCACCAGAGGGAAGTTTGCAGGAACGCATAAGGAACATCCGTCATTGCAACGCCGCAGCGATAGCCTATCTTAACGGCCATGCCGGACTCCACAGCGCACAGTACGCGGCCGGGCAATAGCCCGGCTTCGACGAGTGAGCCCTTCGAAACGCCACCGCCCGCACCGGCGACCGTCCCAGAGGTGCCTTCCAGCGGCGGCCTGTTGCGCGCCATCCTGCGCCGACTGAGGCGCCGGGAAAAGAACGAGGCGGTGCGCGAGGCGATCGAGGAGCTGATCGAGGAGACGCCGGAAAGCGACACGCCGATCAGCGACGACCAGCGCGTCCTGCTCGCCAACATCCTGAAGTTGCGCGACAAGACGGTGGCCGACGTGATGGTGCCGCGCGTCGACATCGTCGGCATCGCCGCCGACACGCCGCTCGACGAGGTCGTGCGTCTGATCCAGGCCGAAGCGCATTCGCGCTATCCGATCTATCGCGAATCGCTCGACGACGTGATCGGCATGATCCACATCAAGGACGTGCTGGCCTACTGGGGCACCGCCAAGAAGTTCAACCTGCGCGACATATTGCGTCGCGTCGTGTTCGTGGCGCCGACCCTGCCGGTGCTCGACATGCTGCTCGACATGCGCCGGTCGCGCACGCACATGGCGCTCGTGGTCGACGAGTTCGGCGGTACCGACGGGCTCCTCACCATCGAGGACCTGGTCGAGGAGATCGTGGGCGAGATCGAGGACGAGCACGACGTCGCCCAGACGCCGACCGTCGCGCGCCGCGTCGACGGCACGATCGACGTCAACGGACGCACGCCGGTCGAGCTCCTGGAGCAGGAGATCGGCAACGTGCTGTCGGAGGACGAACGGCGCGAGATCGATACGGTGGGCGGCCTGATCTTCTCGCTGCTGGGCCGCATCCCCGAGCGTGGTGAGGTCGTACGCCATCCGTCGGGCGTCGAGTTCGAAGTGCTCGACGTCGACCCCAGGCGCATCAGGCGCCTGCGCGTGCGGCCGCCGACGACCTCGGCGACGGCAGCCGCCTGACCGCCGCAGCATCGTGAGCAAGTTTCAAGGATGGCGCGCCCTGGGCGCGGCCCTGGTGGCGGGAGCGTTGGCGGCGCTGGCCATGCCGCCGCTCTACTGGCTGCCACTCGCGATCGTGGGCATCGTGGCTTACGTCTGGCTGTGGCAGGCGGCCCCGACGCCGGGCAGCGCCTTCTGGCGCGGCTTGGCTTGGGGCACCGGCCATTTTGCCGTCGGCTCCTACTGGATTCTCGAAGCCTTCTACGTTCCGCCGGCCGACTTCGCCCTGCTGGGGCCGCCGATCGTCGCGGGCCTCGCGGTTGTGCTGGGGTTCTTTCCGGCCCTTGCCGCCTGGGTAGCACGCCGCGTCGTCGATCGCTGGCCCGACCTTGGCGGCCGCTACAGCCGTCTGGTTGTGCTCGCAATCGCCTGGACGGTTGCGGAGTGGCTGCGAGGACACGTCTTCACCGGCTATCCTTGGAATCCGCTGGCGCATGTCTGGGCCTTTGCCACTCCTTTGCTACAGGGCGCGGCGCTGTTCGGCGTCTATGGCCTTGGCATGTTGACCTTCCTCGTGCTCGCCGCGCCAACGGCAGGCTGGCGGGCATCAATCGCGGCGCTCGTCGCCGTCGGCCTCGCCGGCTGGGCCGGCCAGTCGGCGATGGCGGCCATCGAAAACGGCAGCGGGCCCTGGATCCGTATCGTGCAGCCCAACGTGCCGCAGGCGCAGAAATACCGCCCGGAAACCCGTGCCCGACAGATCACAAAGCTCGTCGAGATGAGCCGCCAGCCGGGCTTCGACCGCCTGGCCGCCGTGGTGTGGCCGGAGACGGCGCCGCCGGAGATCATCGAGCCCGGCTCGGCTGTACTCGAATACATGGCCCGGGCCGTGCCGCCGGGCGGCCTGCTGTTGACCGGTGCCGCACGGGCCACCGCCGCCGGGCCCCAGGATGGCGTATGGAATTCCCTGCTGGTGATCGATGGAGCGGGCGCCATCGCCGCCCACTACGACAAAGTTCACCTCGTGCCGCTCGGCGAGTACATCCCCTTCCACAAGCAACTGGCGCCGATCTCCGGGATGATCGGCCGCGGGTCGTTCGAGGTCGGCGAGGGGCGGGTGACTCTGGTGCCGTCGAACGGCCTGCCGTCCTTCTCACCGGTGATCTGCTACGAGGTGATCTTCCCTGCCGCCGTGACGGGACCCGGCGAGCGGCCGCACTGGCTGCTCAACGTCACCAACGACGCGTGGTTCGGCGTGTCGAGCGGACCGTACCAACACTTGACCAGCGCGCGGTTGCGCACCATCGAGGAAGGCCTACCGATGATCCGCGCCGCCAACACCGGCGTATCGGCGGCGATCGATGCTTACGGTCGTGTTCTGGCGTCACTCGACATGCAACAGGAGGGCATCATCGACCATCGCCTTCCCGCGCCGCGTGTGGCCACACCCTATGCCCGTTGGGGCGATTGGACGTTGCTGACTATGGTTGCATTTCTTGTCGCCTCGTTAATCGGAACGCGATTGTGGAAGAGCCGACAACCCCAATGAATCATTCGACATTAGTAATCCTAAGGATCAGCTTGCATTATCCCGGAGAGGGGGTAATGTCATATGCAGCCCTGACGTGTAGATATGCATTTTTGCACAGGTGAGCTTGCCGACGGGCTGCACTCTAAAAGTGTTTGCCACTTTATTTGCACAACCGCGTTGTAGGCTAGAGAGACGAGCGAGAGGAACCACGACCTATGGCAAGATCACATCCGGTAGACGTCCATGTCGGCGCGCGCATGCGTCAGCGCCGCACGCTTCTCGGGATGAGCCAGGAAAAGCTCGGGACGGCCGTCGGCCTCACCTTCCAGCAGATTCAGAAATACGAGCGTGGCTCCAACCGCATCGGCTCGAGCCGCCTCTATGAGTTCGCCAAGGTGCTCGACGTGCCGGTGTCGTATTTCTTCGACGAGATGCCGTCCAACGCACTCTCGGGCCGGCCGATGTCGGGTCGCGGCCGCAAGGGCTTCGGCGAGGCCGGCACGCCGTTCGAGCAGGAGAAGGATCCGCTGATCAAGCGCGAGACGCTGGAGCTGGTGCGAGCCTACTACAAGATTCGCGAAGGTCGCGTGCGCAAGCGCATTTTCGAGATGGTCAAGGCTGTGGGTGCGGCGAGCCATGCCGAGGTGCTGGGTGGCCGTAAGCGCGGATAAGATCGTGAGACCGGGGATGCTGAAGGAGGTGGGGAAACCTGAGGCAAACTGCCCATCGCAGCTTCCGATCGGATTGGAGCCGCTTGCGGTTCCTATTCGATCGGAAACGCGTCGGTCGGGCAGCATCGTTGCCGCACTGTTCGCCCGACCGAGGCAGCCACACGAATAGTGCTTTAGGCCCCCTTGATTTCCGTCGACATCTGGAGTTTTTAGCCGGCGCGGCTCCGATGGGCGGTGCCGCCGCGGACGGATTTGGACGACTTGCCACCGCGACAATAAAGGCTAAGCCGGACGTTGGCGGCTCTTCCGCCCTGCCCGGAGTCCAGCGACCTGTGGGAGGGCTGTTTTGGCCATCAAGGATTATCTCTTCACCAGCGAATCGGTTTCCGAAGGCCATCCGGACAAGGTCTGCGACCAGATCTCGGACGCCATCCTCGACGCGTTCATCGCCAACGACGTGAAGCTCGGCCATGCCGACGACAGCCACGCCAACACCCGGCTGGGCTGCGAGACGCTTGCCACCACCAACAAGATCGTCATTGCCGGCGAGGGCCGCGCCTCGGCGCCGTATATGCGCAAGTACGGCAAGCACACCATCGTCAACCGCGAGGCCCTGACCGAGATCGCCCGCGAGGTCGTGCGCGATATCGGCTACGACCAGGACGGCTTCTCCTTCCACGGTGCCGACGTCGAGGTGCTGCTGCACGGCCAGTCGCCCGACATTGCCATGGGCGTCGACGCCAAGAAGAAGGGCGGCAATCTCGGCGAGCAGGAAGGCGCGGGCGATCAGGGCCTGATGTTCGGCTTCGCCTGCCGCGACAGCGAGGAGTACGAGAAGGGCTCGTTCATGCCGGCCCCGATCTACTTCTCGCACAAGATCCTCGAGGTGCTGAGCAAGGCGCGCCGCTCGGGCGAGCTGCCCGACCTGCAGCCCGACGCCAAGAGCCAGGTCACGGTGCGCTACGTCAACGGCAAGGCCGTCGGTGCCACCAAGGTCGTGGTCTCGACCCAGCACAGGGAAGCCACGTCCAAGGGCAAGAAGTACAACTCCGGCATGATCAAGGAGATGATCGCCGGCCACGTGGCGAAGTCTCTGCCCAAGGGCTGGATGCCCAAGAAGGCGTCCGACTTCTTCGTCAACCCGACCGGCAACTTCGTCGTCGGCGGTCCTGATGGTGACTGCGGGCTCACCGGCCGCAAGATCATCGTCGACACCTACGGCGGCTTCGCCCCGCACGGCGGCGGCGCCTTCTCGGGCAAGGACCCGACCAAGGTCGACCGCTCGGCCGCCTACGCCGCCCGCTACCTCGCCAAGAACGTGGTGGCAGCGGGCCTCGCCGATCGCTGCCTGATCCAGGTCGCCTACGCGATCGGCGTCGCCGACCCGATGTCGCTCTATGTCGACACCCAGGGCACCGGCAAGGTCGACGAGCGCAAGCTGGAGAAAGTCCTGTCGGACATCTTCCCGCTACGCCCGACCAACATCCGTCGCTCGCTGCAGCTCAACAAGCCGATCTACAAGCGTACCGCGGCCTACGGCCACTTCGGCCGCAAGCCGGAGAAGGACGGCGGCTTCTCGTGGGAGCGCACGGATCTGGTGCCGGAACTGAAGCGGGCTTTCGGAGCACGTTAAAACGGCGTCCTAAATAATTGATTCTCCGGGCATTTTTGATAATGTCAGAGGGGTGGTAACAAGTCTGCTGGAGCAGACGGCGAATGGCGCCTCTGGAGAATGGCGGGTTCCAGCCATCGGTTTGGGCCGGCGATAAAAGCC
>JAEZHS010000252.1 GCA_023436825.1 Pseudomonadota bacterium
CCGACGCGCAGCACGCCGTGGTTGGGCACGCCGATGATGTCGCCCGGCCAGGCCTCGTCGACGATCTCGCGCTCGCGGGCGAAGAACAGGATCGGCGAGTTCACCGACAGCGTCTTGCCGGTGCCCATCTGCGTCAGCTTCATGCCGCGGCGGAACTTGCCGCTGCACAGCCGCAGGAAGGCGATGCGGTCGCGATGGTTGGGATCCATGTTGGCCTGGACCTTGAAGACGAACCCCGAGACCTTGGGCTCGGTCGGCTCGATGGGCCGCGGCTCGGCCGGCTGCGGTCGGGGCGGCGGCGCCCAGGCAGCCAGCGCGTCCAGCAGCTCGCGGACGCCGAAATTGTTGTAGGCGCTGCCGAAGAACACCGGCGTGAGATGCCCGGCGCGGTACGACTCCATGTCGAACTCCGGATAGCCCGCGCGCACCAGCTCGACCTCCTCGGCCAGCCGGGCATCGTCGATGGTGTAGTTCTCGATCACCTCGCCGATGCGGCTGCGGTCGTTGGTGTCGAACACCAGCATGCGATTGTTGGTGAGGTCGTAGGTGCCCTTGAAGGCCTGGCCCGAGCCGGTCGGCCAGGTCATGGGGGCCACGTCGAGCGCCAGGGTCGAGGCGATTTCGTCTAAAAGCTCGATCGGGTCCTTGGCCTCGCGGTCGAGCTTGTTGATGAAGGTCACGATCGGCACGTCGCGCAGGCGGCAGATCTCGAACAGCTTGCGGGTACGCGCTTCGATGCCCTTGGCGGCGTCGATCACCATCACCGCCGAATCGACGGCGGTCAGCGTGCGGTAGGTGTCCTCCGAGAAATCCTCGTGGCCCGGCGGGTCCAAAAGATTCAAGACCGCGCCGCCATACTCGAAATGCATCACCGAGGTGGTGACCGAGATGCCGCGCTGCTGCTCGATCTTCATCCAGTCCGAGCGCGCCCGGCGCGCCTCGCCGCGCGCCTTCACCGCACCCGCGACATGGATGGCGCCGCCGAACAGCAGCAGCTTCTCGGTCAGCGTCGTCTTGCCGGCGTCGGGGTGGGAGATGATCGCGAACGGGCGCCGCAAGCCGGCTGGATGGCCGGCCAGGCGGGAGTCGAGTTCAGAGACGACGGCGGAATCGGGCACTTTTAAGGTTCCGGGAGGGGCGGCGCCAGCGGGTTGGGCCGGCGGCATGCGGTAGCGGACGGGCCACGCGGCGTCAACCGCGCTCAACGGTCGCCCTGAGCACGGCACGCCTTCGATGCATCCGCGCATAGCATCGACGACGGACGCCGCTTCGCGCCTAAATCTGGTGTGGGTTTCTTAGCTGAATCACTCACGGTTGCGAACCATCGACAAGATATGCGCTTTTGGTTGTTCGAAACCTCGGCCGACTGCGCGATTATTTTTGCGCGCATACTCTCATTTGTAACAATCTATGCGGGTATGCCTCGACGATGCCCTTTTCGGGCTTCGTGCCTCAATCCACCGGCTTTTGAACACCGACGCGGGGAGGTTCCCATGGCAAACACAGCAGAACTCTGGATGCTCCTGACCAACGGAAAGAACCAGGCTTTGACGCTGGTCTCGGCCAAGGTCATCGGTTCGAGCAGCACGAACAAGGTCGATTGCCCACAGACGTTTGGCCACGGCACCTACGGCGGCATCGGCACACCCGCTTCCGCCACGCCCTACGAGGTGGTGTGGACGTATACGCCGGATGGCGGCCAGACCCTTCTGAACTTCAGCGTCAAGCTCAATGGTCCGATGGGGTTGCAGATCGTCCCCTCGAAGACCGGTCCGCATGCAGGCGACTGGACCCTGGCCGAGTCGCCGCAACTCATCCAGCAAGGAACCTGGCTGGTACGGTTCTACTACACCTGAACGAGCGAGAACGGGTGCCGCTGGCATCACGCCAGCGGCGCTCATCCGTCAGACGAATTCCTGCCTGATATATAGTCGTAGACCACGCGGCCATAGGGCAGGCAGCGTCAGGTCGGCCAGGAAATGATGGGCGGCGACCACACGCCGTACCGGCAGATCGGCGACCGGCGCATTGACGTGCGGGACGAGGTGCAGGCGGCCCGGCCCGATCCAGGAGCTTCAGGTTGATCTGCGTCTTGGAAAGCGTGGCGGTCGTGAGCGGGCCGTTGCCGGCCATGCTCTCGCGCTCGTAGCCCATTGTGCCGATGTCCACGAGCTGGCCGACATATTCCAGCGTGCCGGTCAGCGTGTCCTTGACGATCTCCAGCCTGGGGTGGGCGTACTTCTTGGGGAAGCCCCAGATCTCGCGGCCGGCTGCGATAAGCGGATCGTCGTCGAGATACATCTGGTTGACGAAGTTGACCTCCTCGCCGCGCAGGCGCGCCGGGATGACGACGCCCGATTCGGTGTAGCTGCCGAAGCCCGAGCTGTCGGGCATCTTGATCCATTCGTAGTGCACGATCGGCTGGGCGATCGGCTCCAGCGGCTCGGGCAGCTACGGGCTTCTTCACGCCGCGCGTGTCCGGTCCGTGGTTCACCCTGGCGGGCTCGACCGGCGCCACCAGCTTCTACGATTCCGCGCCGCTGCTCGGGACGCTGAACGAGCTGGTCGACTTTTCGCTGATCAACGACAAGCTCATGCGCTTCTCGGTCGGCGCCGTGAACGTGCTTTCCGGCAATTTCGTCTACTTCGACAACGCGCTGGAGGTCATTGGCCCGAAGCATGTGATGGCGAGCGACGCCCTGCCGCCCGCCCTGCCCATGGTGAAGATCGGCACGGATCATTTCTGGGACGGCGGCATCGTGTCGAACACGCCGCTGCAGCACCTGCTGGACCAGGACGACAAGCTGAGCTCGCTGATCTTCCAGATCGACCTGTTTCCGGCGAGAGGCGAGCTGCCACGCGACCTGCAGGACGTGCCGGGCCGCCACAAGGACATCGTGCATTCCTCGCGCACGCGCTACAACACGGACGTCTATCGCCGCATCCACGAATGGAAGAAGCGGCTCCAGCTCACGCTGGCGAAAATGCCCGACGAGCTGATGACCGACGAGGAACGCCGGTTGCGCGACGAGCTGTCCGACCTGCCCGACGTCACCATCCTGCAGCTCATCTATCAGCAGAAGGCCTACGAGGGCCACGCCACGGACTACGAATTCTCGGGCACGTCGATGCGCGAGCATTGGCAGAGCGGCCATGAGGACACCAAAGGCACCCTGCGGCGCAAGGACTGGCTGACCATGCCGCCGCAGGGGGCCGGCATCGTCATCCATGACGTCCATCGTGAGGACGATCGCCGAGGCATCCCGGACCGACGACATCCCCCTCAAGCCCCACCGATGTCACAACGCCGCGCCGCGCCGCGTGCTAGCGATTTACCGCGGGGTCGAAACGGTGGGACGGGTGATGGCAATTCCCTTGGCGGAATCGGCCCCGGTATCGGGAGCGACCATGCGCCGGCTGCTCGCGGCATCCGTCCGCGGCGGGCGGCCATCGGCTGTGCGATTGCTGGCACTGGCCGGGCTGCCCGTGCTGGCGGCGGCGTGGGCCGTGCTGTCGCCGCCGGTCATGCTCAGCAAGACGATGACGCAGGACCTGCTGTTCAACCTGAGCGGTGCGTGGCACGTCTATTCGGGGCATGTGGCACATGTCGACTTCCACGACGCCTCGGGCCGGCTGAGCTTCCTGCTGACGGCGCTCGGCTTCCACCTGCTGGGACCTGTTCCCTTCGCCTTCCTGGTCAACGTCGCGATCATGAGCGGCGCTTTGTTCGTGGCGGCCTTCCTGGTGGCGATGCGGCGCCTGCCGCTGCTGCCGGCGGCGATCTTCGTGGTGTTCGCGAGCCTGCTCGCGCTCATGCCGGCCAACGTCGGCGACCGGCCAGAGCAGTACACTTTCGCGATGTCCTACAATCGCTATGGCTGGAGCGCCTACAGCATCCTGGCGCTGATCCTGTTCGTGCCGCCGCGCGAGGAACGCGACCGCACCTGGATCGACATCGCCGTCGGCGGCGGCCTGCTGGCGGCGATGTTCTATCTCAAGATCACCTACTTCGCGGCGGGCCTCGCCACGCTCGGCTTTGCCGTGCTGTTTCATCCCCATGTCGGACGGTACTGGCGGGCGTGGCTGGCGGTCGGCGCCCTGATGGTGCTGAACGCCCTCGCTCCGCACAATCAGCCGTACCTGGCCGATATCCTGGCCTGGGCGACCAGCGGCGCCGTGCGCCGGGCGGCGATGCTGCACTTCAACAACTTCGTCGCCGCGATCGGACAGTACGGCCCGTATCTCGCCGCCGTCGCCGTGGGCGCGTGGATGTGGTGGTCGGGTCGGGCGACCTTCCGCCTGCCGCTGTCGCTCCTGTTCCTGGTGGCCATGTCGCTGCTGCTGCTGTCGCAGAACTCTCAGGCGGCAGGCATGCCGTCGGCCATGGTCGTGCTGTTCATCCTCTACGACCGGCTGCGCATCGCCTTCGCTTCCCTCGGCAATCGCGACATCGCGCCGTGGCTGCTGACGCTACTGCTGTTCCCGCTGTTCGCCGTCGGCGGCTACGCCACCAGCATCGCGGGCTACCGCGCCTACGCCCACGACGGACGCGGCGTGCACGTCGTCGAGCGCACCAACCTCGGCGGCCTTGCCGTGCCGTCAGGCCCGCGCGGCACGTTCCTGAGCTTCTCGTACAGCTTCGACTACCCGTCGCGCACCGAGGACGCGCCGGCCCAGCCGCTCTACCAGCTTTCGGACAACGAGTACGTCCAAGTGCTCCTGGAAGCAGCTGACCTGCTTGCCGCCCGCCCACCCGGCGGTATCGTCCTCCTGGACAGCGTCAATCCCCTGCCCTTCATGCTGGGTGTCGAGCCCGCGCGCGGCGCCAACCTCTGGTCGACGTGGAGCGCACCGAAGCGGCCGGCCAGCGAGCTTCTAGGTGGCGCACGTTACGTCCTGGTCCCGAAGTTCTCCACCATCCCGCAATGGACCGACGACATGGTGAGGCTCTACGGCGGCTATCTGGAGGAACACTTCCGGTGGACGGCGGAGACGCGGTGCTGGATCCTGCTGACGCGATCCGATCCCTACCTGCCGGCCAGCATGGGCCACGACCAGATTTGACCCGTCACGCGGGGTGGGACGCGCCCTGCGCCGCCAGGATTTCGCGGATATGCGGCAGGTGCTCGCGTCCCCAGTACAGGGCGCCGTCGGGAAAGAGGAAGCTCGGCACGCCGAACACGCCCTTGGCCTCAGCGGCGTCCTGCACCGCTTTCAGCTCGCGCCCGCCCTCGCCGGCCGCGAACGGAGCGAAGCCTGACGCGTCGGCGCCGGCGCGCTTCAGCACGTCGGCGAGGGCAGCCGGATCCTCGATGTCGAGGTCGTGCTTCCAGAAGCGATCGAACACCTCGTCGTTGTAGGCGCGGAAGGCGCCGTGGCGCTTGGCGTAGAGCATGCCGATGCCGGCCAGCGACGAGTTCCAGATCTTGCGCGTGCCGCGGATGGTGAGCCCGACCCGGTTCGCTTCGCGCCGCACGTCCATGTAGCTGTACCTGACGCGGCGCCACTGATGGGCGTTGCGGTCCTGCTCCAGGACCCGGCCCTCGGCGTCGACCTTGGCGCTGCCGAGATAGGCGGGAATGTCGAGGACATAGGGCAGCCAGTCGATCGCCACCCCGGTTTCGCGCTCCAGCCGATAGGCCGGGTCCTTGGCGAGATAGGCGTAGGGGCTCTTGTAGTCGATGTAGAGCGTCAGGGTTTTAACCGGCATGACGCTTCACTTTAGAGCAGCAAGCTTTTCCTCCCAAGCGAAGCTTGGGGAGGAATCATTTGAACCGCTTCTTCGCGTCCTCGCGCAGCTCGGTCTTGCGGATCTTGCCTGACTCGGTCATCGGGAAGGCGTCGATGAACACCACGTGGCGCGGCAGCTTGAAGCTCGCGAGCTTGCCGCGGCAGTGGGCCAGCACGTCCTCGGTCTCGATCGCCGCCTCCGGCTTGCGCTGGACATAGGCTACCGCAACCTCGCCCAGGCGTTCGTCGGGGAGGCCGACGACAGCGACCTGCTGCACGGCGGGATGCTCCAGCAACAGGCCCTCGGTCTCCATCGGATCGACGTTCTCGCCACCGACCTTCAGCATGTCCTTGTAGCGGCCGAGGAAGCGCAGGCAGCCATTGGCCAGCCACATCGCCGCGTCGCCGGTGCGGAACCAGCCGTCGGGTGTAAAGGCGGCCGCTGTCTCGGCGGGCTTGCGGTAATACTCCTTCAGCACCGTGCGGCCGCGTACCTGAAGCTCGCCCGCAACGCCCGGCCCCAACGCCGCGCCGCTGCGGTCATCGACGATGCGCAACTCGAAGCCCGGTCCCGGCCAGCCCGACGCCTCGCTGCGATGCACCTCATCATCGTCCAGCGAGGACAGGGACACGCCGAGCCAGGTCTCGGTCATGCCGAAGCCCGACAGGTTCTGGAGCGGCGCCAGCGCCTTCATGCCGCGACGCACGACCGGTGTGGCGCTCAGCATGCCGGCGGCGAAGATGCCCGTCCGCAGGCTCGAAAGGTCGCGCGGCCGCGCTTCCTGCGCCTCGGCGAGGCCCTTCATGTGCGCCTCAAAGCCGTGGATGACGCTGACCCGCTCCTTCTCGATCAGGTCGAGGCTCTCGCCGGGATCGAAGCCCACGGTCACGATCTGCCGGGCGCCGGTGACCAGCGACATCCATGCCCCCTCCGACAGGCCGAAGGCATGGAACAGCGGCAGATAGTTCAGGATCGTGTCGTCGGCTGTGATGGCCATCAGGGCCGCCCGCTCCTCGACATTGCCGACCAGCTCATGGGTGCGCACCACGCCCTTGGGAAAACCCGTCGTGCCCGAGGTGTACATGATGAAGGCGGTGGCGGCGGGATCGACGGCGCGGGCGCGCGCGGCCAGGTCGGCGGCGGAGACCTTCGCTGCTGGTCCGGCGAGCGCCGCCCAGTCGATGGTTCCGCATTGTGGCGCCTCGCCGACCAGGATCACGCGGCGCAGCCTGGGAAAGCGCGGATCGCCCACCTCCTCGCCGGACACTGGCAGGTCCACGGCTTCGCGCACGAGCGCCGCGTAGTCGATCGGCCCCGAGCGATCGTGCGTGATCAGGAAGCTCGAGTCGGACTGCGCCAGCACGTAGGCGAGATCGCGCGAGCGGAACCGCGTGTTGATCGGCACCAGCACGGCGCCGATCTTCTGGACGGCGAAGGAAATGAAGATCCAGTCGTCACTGTTGTTGAGCCACAGGGCGACATGCTGGCCGTGCCGCACCCCGGCGGCGATCAGGCGGCGCGCCGCCTCGTCGATGCACTGGGCGACCTCGCGAAACGTGTAGCGCGTGGCGCCGAACACCAGCCCCTCACGGTCGGGCATGCGGGCCGCGATGTCGTCCGCGAGATCGCCGAACCGACGGCGTGTCGGGGATGTGGCCAAGGGAGCCATCACGGCCATCGTAACGGGATCGGCCGCCGTTCGGCGAGCGCGCGCTCGATCTCCAGGCACACGATCTGGCTCGGCAAGGCTTCGCGGGCCGAGACGAGCGGGGTTCTGGCCGGCACATCGACCAACAGGCGGCGCATTTGCTCCTCCAGCTCGAAGACCTCACCCGATTTCTCGACCGCGACGATCTCGGCCGCCTCGGCGCCGGCGCGTTGCAGCTTGAGCTCGAAGTCCGGCGTCTCGGTGCGGTCCATGGCGCCCGACCACCAGGTGCGGATCGCGCCCTCGGTCCCCGCGAGCTCGAGCATCAGGGAATGCTCGAAGCCCGCCAGGCATTGCGTGAACGCCGCGTAGCTGCCGTCGGCAAAGGTCATGGTCGCGGTGAAGGCATCGGACATGCCGGCCCCCAGCGGCGAGGCGAGGCCGGTCGCGGACACTTCGACCGGCAGGCCACGCTCGCGGAAGTACCATAATAGCAGGTCGATGTAGTGGATCGGCTCCTCGAGGATCCATGAGCCGACCGTGTCGCGGGCAATCCGCCAGTTGCCCGCGCCGCCGCGAAACGGCCGGCGGAACAGCGTCAGGTTGGCGAAGCGCATGCGGCCCAGCGCGCCCTCGGCGATCAGCTCGCGAACCCTCGCCCACTGCCGCGAGACGCGCAGCTGCAGGACCACGCCGCAATGGCGATCCGACCGCTCGGCGGCCGCGACCAGGCGGTCGGTGTCGGCGAGCGTGGTCGCCATCGGCTTCTCCAGCAGCACATGCTTGCCGGCCGCGAGCACCTTCATGGCCATGTCGGCGTGCAGATGATTGGGTCCGACGATGTCGACCAGATCGACGCCGGGATCCGCCAGCAATGCATCGAGGCTGCGATGGATCGGAACGCCCGGCAGGTCATGCGCCGCTTGGCGGCCGGAGTCATCGTCGCCGGCCACCACGCCGCCAAGCGAAAGTCCCGCGACGCGCCCGATCACGCCCGCATGCACGCGACCCCAGCCGCCATATCCGACCAGCCCGATGCGCATTCCGTTTCCTCACCTATTCCTGAGCAGGCAGTATGTTAAGGTTTCGCGCAAGGGGGAAACAAAGACGTGGCGGGCCTCAGCCTTCGCAACGTTAAGAAGTCGTTCGGCGAGCTCGAGGTCGTGCACGGCGTCGACCTGGAGATCGCCGACCGCGAGTTCGTGGTCTTCGTCGGCCCCGCGGGCGGCGGCAAGAGCACCTTGCTGCGCATGACCGCCGGGCTGGAGGACATCACCGGAGGCGAGATCGCCATCGACGGCCGCGTCGTCAACGAGCTCGATCCCAAGGACCGGGACATCGCCATGGTGTTCCAGGACTACGCGCTCTATCCGCACATGACGGTGTTCGAGAACATGGCGTTCTCGCTGCGCTATCGCGGCGTCGACCGCCAGGAGATCCGCCGCCGCGTCGACGAGGCGGCGCGCATCCTCGACAACGAGCCCTATGTCGCGCGCATGCCGCGCCAGCTCTCGGGCGGCCAGCGCCAGCGCGTCGCCATGGGCCGCGCCATCGTGCGCGATCCCAAGGTCTTCCTGTTCGACGAACCGCTCAGCAATCTCGACGCCAAGCTGCGCGTGCAGATGCGCACCGAGATCAAGCGCCTGCGGGAGCGCGTGGGCACGACCACGATCTATGTCACGCACGACCAGGTCGAGGCCATGACCTTGGCCGACCGCATCGTGATCCTGAACCACGGCCGCATCGAACAGATCGGCACGCCGGAGGATGTCTACGACCGGCCGGCCTCGACCTTCGTGGCGGGCTTCATCGGCGCGCCGCCGATGAATATCGTGCCGGCGGCCGCTATTCCGACGGCCGGTCACTCATCCGACAAGCTGCTGCTTGGCGTGCGGCCGGAGCACCTTGTGTGGGCCGGCGGCGACGCGCCGCTGGTGGAAGGCATCGCCAGTGTCGTCGAGCCCTTGGGCTCCGACACGCTGGTGTCGCTCGACGTCGCCGGCACCGCCGTTGTCGCGCGCCTGCCGCCGCGCACCGTCCGACGCAAGGGCGAAACCGTCAGGCTCACCGCCGATCCGGCCAATCTGCACTTCTTCGACAGGTCAACGGGGCTTCGCCAGACAATGTAAGCAAACGATGGGAGGACAGACATGCAACGCCGGCAGCTTCTCAAGTCCACTGCAGCCTTCTCCGCTGCGTCCGCGCTGGGCAGACCGGCGATCGCACAGGCGTCCAAGAAGATCACGTTCCTGACCTGGAACCTGGTGCATCTCGAGGCGCCGCTCAAAGGATGGATCGCCGGCTTCATCAAGAGCCGGCCCGGCGTCGAGGTCGAATGGGTCGACAAGAAGGGCCCGGAGCTGCCGGCCTACTACCAGACCCAGCTCGCCGCCAACACGCCGCCCGACGTCATCGACATCCAGGGCGCGCTCGGCCTGGAATACGCAGCCCAGGGCGCGCTGCTCGACCTGACGCCGAGGCTCGGCGCAGAGGCCGCCGTCAAGGTGCGCTACGAGCCCGCCTATCTCTCGAACTGGGTGTTCGAGGACAGGAACTACATGGTGCCATACTACGTCTCCAAGACTCTGCTGTTCTGGAACAAGACACGCTTCAAGGAGGCGGGCCTCGACAAGCCGCCGACGAGCTTCGACGAAGTCCTGAGTGCCGCCGACAAGATCAAGGGCGGCGAGAAGACCGGATTGCTGACCTTGAATTTCGACTGGCTGTACTGGCCCTTGATGCAGATGAACGGCGTCGACCTGCTCTCGCCCGATCTCAAGAAGGCGACCTTCAACACGCCCAAGGCAGCCGAGGTCATGAGCAAGCTCGCCGAGGCGACCAAGGGCGGCGCCATCAACCCGATTTCGTGGACCGGCCGCTGGGTCGAGCCCAACGACGCCTTCGCCACAGGCAATGTCGGCATGCTGCATGCCCATGCGCCGGCCTTCTTCTGGATCAAGGGCAAGGGACCGTGGATCAACGGCGACACGCTGGGGGCGGCGCAGATGCCGGGCAAGTGGGCGACGCCGAACAGCCACGGCCTCGGCATCTCCAAGGGCTCCAAGAATCCCGACCTCGCCTGGGACTTCGTGAAGTACATGACCGACACCGAGGTGGCGACCGCGTTCGCCCGCGCCGCCAGCCTGCTGACCGGATCGAAGGAGGTCGACAAGGCGCAGCTGGCGCGCTTCCAGAAGGAAGACCCGCTCGCCTTCCAGGTGCTGAGCACCCAGCTCGAGCATACCGACAAGATGTGCGGCAATTGGCGACTCGGCAACGACAGCCGCGTCAAGGACGGCTTCTGGCCGGAGTTCCAGAGCGCAATGCTGGGCCGCAAGGACGCCAAGACCGCGCTCGGCGACGCCGCGCGGCGGGTGAGCCGCGAGCTGCGGCGGGCGTGACTAGTGTCATGCTCCTCTCCCCTTTGGGGGAGAAGGCCGGTGAGCGGGCGATGCAGGAGGCAACCGTCACATTGACCCCCTCACCTAACCTCTCCCCCAAGGGGGAGAGGAACATGCCTCATGAGCGCTCCCAACCATGACCTGGTTCCAGCGCAAGCGGACGCGGGAGCTGGCGCTGGTCGTGTGCTTCCTGCTGCCGTCGCTCGCGATCTTCTTCCTGTATCGCATCCTGCCGCTGGGCTGGAACGCCTGGCTGTCGGTGCATGCCTGGTCGCCGCTCAAGGCCGCGCAGTTCATCGGCCTGGAGCACTACGAGGAGATGCTTCTGGACGACGACGTGTTCTGGCAGGCGCTGGCCAACACGCTGATCTTCATCGCCTGCTCGCCGCTCGCCATCGCCGCGGCGCTGGGCATCGCGCTGCTGGTCAACAGCGACCTCCGGGGCGCCGCCGTCTACCGCACCATCGTCTTTCTCTCCTATCCGCTGATGACGGTTGCAGTCGGCATCATCTGGCGCTGGCTCTACGACGAGCGCGGCGGCTTCTTCAACTACGTGCTGCGCTCGACCGGCGTGATCGACCAGCCGCTGAAGTTCCTGCAGAGCTTCGACTGGGCCCTGCCCTGCGTGATCCTGGCCGACTTCTGGCAGGTGCTGGGCTTCTACATGATCATCCTGCTGACCGGGCTGCAGACCATCCCGCAGCATCTCTACGAGGCGGCGCGCGTCGACGGCGTGCCGGCCGGCGCCCGCTTCTTCCGCATCACCCTGCCGCTGCTGAAGCCGTCGATCTTCCTCTGCATCGTCGTCGGCATCCTCAATTCCTTCACCAGCTTCGACCTGATCTACGTCATGACCAACGGCGGCCCCGGCCACGCCACCGAGCTGCTGATCACCTACATCTACAAGGCGGGCTTCGGGCAGACGCGCTTCGACTACGCGGCCGCGCTCACCGTGGTCCAGTTCCTGCTGCTGGTGGTGCTGACGGTTCTGGCCAACAAGCTGAGCGGCGGCAACGCCGGCAGCCTGGAGCGCTGACCGTGTCTATTCAAGTGTCATGCTCTTCCGGACCACGAGCCTGCAGGCTCGCTCAGGTCATCCTGAGCGCCGCGAAGGATCTCATGCTGGTGCAGGCGATGACGTCCTTCGCCGCGCTCAGGACGACAGAGTATGAGCGTGCCTGGAGGCTCGCGGTCCGGAAGAGCATGACTCGACTAAATCGGAGCCTGGGCTAACCATGCGCCGCCGCCACTGGCCGCGTCACGCCATCATGATCGTCGTGTCGATCCTGATGCTGATCCCGTTCTACTGGGTACTGAAGACCTCCCTGACCGGCGAGAACATCTACGCCTGGCCGCCGCGCATCGTCCCGGTCGACCCGCATCTCTTCAACTATGTCGACGTCTGGTACATGATCCCGTTCGCGCGCTACCTGCTGAACAGCGTCATCGTCACGGCCATGGCGATCGCCGGCAGCCTGCTGTTCAACGTCGCGGCGGGCTACGCGCTCACCAAGCACTTCCCCGGCCGGCGCTGGATCGTGCTGCTGTTGCTGTCGTGCATGCTGATCCCCTTCCAGGCGACCATCATCCCGGCCTACCTGATCACCTCGTGGCTGGGCGTGCTCGACACCTGGCTGGGCGTCGCTCTGCCGCTGCTCTCGACCATCATCTGCATCTTCATCTTCAAGGCGAGCTTCGAGGCGGTGCCGCCCTCGCTGATCGACGCGGCGCGGGTCGACGGACTGGGCGAATGGCGCATCGTCACCCGCATCCTGCTGCCGCTGTCGAAGTCGGCCATAGCCACCAACGTCATCCTGACCTTCATCTGGTCGTGGAATTCGTTCCTGTGGCCGCTGATCGCCATCCGCACGCCGGACATGCAGACCCTGCCGCTGGGGCTGGCGCGCTTCCTGTCGGTGATGGAGGACACGACCGGCGCGCTCTACGCCTTCGTCGTGCTGGTGCTGATCCCTGGCCTCGCCATCTTCCTGATGGCGCAGAAGGAATTCATCCGCGGCCTCACCTCGGGGGCGACCAAAGGATGAGTTGGAGGATGAGCTGGCGCTTCCTTACCCACCGCTTCGTCGCCGTGCCGCTCGCGCTGGCCGTCGTCGTGGTGGCCTGGAATGTCTACATCGCCTTCAACGACCACGGCATCATCGAGGGCGAGGTGCATGATCGCTCGGGCGCGCCGGTGGCGGGCGCCACGGTCATCTTCTTCGAGCGCAACTTCATCTATTACGAGGAGAAGCAGCGGGCGACGACCGACGCGCGGGGCACCTATCGCTTCACCGACATGAAGACCCATATCGGCCAGCTCGAGGCGCGCACGGCGGACGGAAGGCAGTCGCCGCGTCGCCAGCTCCGCCTGTGGTTCCGCTCGCAGGACACCGAGGTGCCGCCACTGATCGTCGAGCCGCCGCGCGGCTAATCTGGAAAAACAACCTTCGACAGGAGCTTGTCATGGCTGACATCAATCCCCGTGGTGGCCCCATCCAGGGCAAGGTCATGGGTCACTTCTTCGGTCTGTTCCACGGCTGCACCCAGCAGCATTTCCAGAAGATCGTCGCCAGCGCGCCCTTCGACCGTTGCAACCTGCTGATCCTCGCCTTTCTCGGCATAAACCAGAGGGCCGATGGCGCGTGGGTCCCTGTCTTAACGAACGGACGGGACAACTGCTTCAACGGCGGGCGGGCAAAGGCCGGCGATACGGATGAGGATCGCATCAAGCTGGTTATGGACACGGCGCGGGCCGCCAACCGCGACGTCAAGATCCTGATCTCATTCGGGTATTGCAACGAAGTGATCAAGGCATCGAAATCGCCGGAAGCATTTGCGAATGGCCTGGCGGCGATTGTGCAGAAGTACGGTCTGGACGGCTTCGACATCGATTGGGAGCAGCAAGGCAAGCTGGACCTCGATGGTTTCACGTCCTGCCACTTCGCGACTTTGATGGACCATGTGACCGATGCGCTGCGCAAGGTCGTAGCTCAACCGATCCTCACGATCTGTCCGGCCATCGTCTACGCAGGGAGCGCGACCGACCCTTTGATGGACCGCACAGTCCTCGGCAAATTCACCTACGTCATGCCGCAGACCTATCAGCACGGCGGCATCGGCACGAGAGCTGACGACTACGCACTTAAGTTGGGCGGCTACAGCAACATCGTCTACGGTATAAACGGAGAAGGCTACGTAAACCCTCCCACGTGGGATCCCCTTCAGGTGCCGGACGACCCCCGATCCAGCTGGCAGAAGGCGATCAGCAGCAACGCGGCGGGCGTTTTCTCGTGGCGCCTCGACACGGACAGTATGCGCCAGGCGACGGCCCACCAGTGCGATACGACGTGCGCGGCCGGCGAGTGCGACCTGGAAGGCGACCTGCAGTTGCCGACATACGCGACCGCCAAGGCGATGTGGCAATTGATGCTCGGCCACCGTGACGGGGCTCATTCCGAATGAATGACGCCACGGTTGCGCCGCATTTCGGCCTTGAAGCGCGACCCCACGTGGCCAAAAAGCCCTAATCCAGTCGAAAAAACTGCCAAGAGCGCATCCGATAATTCAACCAATGGCTTACAGCGCAACGCTCATCCTCGAGGTGCGTTGACAGGCAGATGGCATTGAAATGCCTGGTGTGAACATAACCGGAGCGTGTGTCATGGATCGGTTTGCCCTTGAAGGCGGTCTGCGCGACGCGTGTGCGCGGGTGGTGGCCGGGCAACGCGCCTTGCTGGAACAGCGTATCCAGATCCGCGAGCTCGAGCAGTGCGGCCACGATGCCGCCGTGGCCAGGGCGCTGCTGCAGATCTACGAGCAGTCGCAGGCGACGAACATCCTGGATCGCAACCGCCTCTATCGCGAGTTCAAGATCGTGGCGGCCGAAGAGCATGAGCTCTTCGACGACGCCATCGACTATCAGCTGGCGGCGTAGCGCTCGAGCTCTTCCCGCAGCATCTCGAGCTCCAGCCACTCGGTCTCGGCGGCCTCGACCTCGGCCTGGGCGGCGGTGAGACGCGTCGTCCTGGCTGCGAAGGCTGCCGGGTCCCGGCGATAGAGATCGGGATCGGTCAACGCCCGCTGCAGCGTCGCGATTTCCGCCTGCAGCGCCTCGATCCTCTTCGGCAGCTCGGCCAGCGTGCGTTCGCGCTTGTAGCCCAGACGCTGCCGCGGCGCGCTGTCGCGCACCGCAGCCTTCTCCTTACGCACAGGCGCATCGGCGGCCGTCTCTCGCGGCCCACGCTGGACCACGTAGTCGCTGTAGCCGCCGGCATACTCGATGGCCGTGCCGTCGCCTTCCATGGCGATGGTCGAGGTCACCAGCCGGTCCAGGAAGTCGCGGTCGTGGCTGACCAGCAGGACGGTGCCGTCATAGTCGGACAGCGCCTCCTGCAAGAGGTCGAGCGTATCGGCATCGAGATCGTTGGTCGGCTCATCGAGCACCAAGAGGTTGGACGGCGCGGCCAGCGCCTTCGCCAGCAGCAGTCGATTGCGCTCGCCGCCTGACAGCGTGCGCACGGGCTGGCGCGCCTGCTCGTCGCGGAACAGATATTCGCGCAGGTAGCTCATGACGTGCATCTGCCGGCCGCGCACCAGCAGGTGATCATTCCGGTCGGCCAGGATTTCCCACGGCGTCTTGTCGGGATCGAGGGCAGCGCGGCGCTGGTCGATCACGACGGGCACGAGATTGGCGCCGAGCTTCACCGAGCCGGTATCGGGCAAAAGCTCGCCGATCAGCATGCGCAAGAGCGTCGTCTTGCCGGCGCCGTTGGGACCGATCAGGCCGATGCGGTCTCGGCGGAAGATGCGGGTCGAGAAGTTCTCGACGATGGTGCGCTCGCCAAAACGCATGGAGATGTTGCGCGCGGTGATGGCGAGGGCGCCCGACTGCTCGGCCTGGCCGACCTCGATGGTGGCGCGGCCGGTCGGGCCGATCTGCTGACGACGCTGCTTGCGCAGTTCGCCCAGCTGGCGCAGGCGGCCCTCGTTGCGCGTGCGCCGGGCGCGGATGCTCTTGCCCGCCCATTCGGTCTCGCGCTCGATCAGGCGGTCGAGCTTGTGGCGCTCGGTCGCCTCGCGCTCGAGGATGCCGGTCGACCAAGCTTCGAACTCGGCATAGCCCCTGTCGAGGCGGCGCACGATGCCGCGGTCGAGCCACAGCACGGCGCGACTGAGGTTGGCGAGGAAGCGCCGGTCGTGGCTCACCAGCACATAGGCGCCCTTCCACGCCGAAAGCTTCTCCTCCAGCCATTCGATGGTCGGCAGATCGAGATGGTTAGTGGGCTCGTCGAGCAGCAGCACGTCGGGCTCGGCCACCAAGGCGCGCGCGATCGCCGCGCGGCGCGCCTCGCCGCCCGACAGCTCGGCAGGATTCTTGCCGCCGTCGAGCTTCACCTCGGCCAGCAGGGCCGCGACGCGATAGTCCGACGGGCCCAGCGCATCGGCGAGGGCGGCAGCGACGTAGTGGCCGACGGTCGGATGGCCAGTGAAATCCGGCTCCTGCGGCAGGGTCGCCACGGTGGCGCCGGGTTGGGCGAAGCGCGTGCCGGAATCGGCGATCGGCTCGCCCGCCAGGATCTTCAGGAGGGTCGACTTGCCCGCGCCGTTGCGGCCGACCAGGCTCAACCGCTCGCCCGGCGCGATGCCGAGCTCGACGCCGTCGAGGATGGTCTGGTCGCCCAGGTGGTAGCGGATGCCGGCGAGGGCCAGGAGGGGTGGATCGGCCATTCTTGATTTGATCTGGAGGCCGCTAAATGGCCGAAGCTGTCCACATCGGCAAGGATAACTCACAGGGGTAGGATTGCTTCATGCTACGGGCGGTGGGGGAGCCGAGACGGATCGAACGCGCCATCAAGCGCCTGCAGGGCGCCTTGAAGGGTATTCCCTCACGGGGCGTGCGGCTCACCTGGCGCGGCGGCGAAGTGCGCACCACCATCCACTGGGCACGCGACGACGCCTATTGGTGGGCCTTCGAGCCCAGGTCGGCGCGCGACGCGCTGCTGCTGGGCCATGCGCCCGATGCACCGACCAAGCGCGAGAGCATCACCTGCGAGATCAACCTGCCGCGCGCCGGCGCCGACCGGAAGGTGGCGGGCATCATCGCCGCCGACGAGCGCGGTGCGCTCTATCTCTGCCACTCCGGCCGCATGGGCGGCTCGCGGCCGGGCCAGCGCAAGTCGGGCTTTCGCGAGTTTCTGGGCGACGGCGTGTGGCGCAAGCTCGGCTGGTCCGACGGTGAGGAGACCGAGGCGCTGGTCATCGCCCCGCTCGAGAGTCCGCGGCTCACGCGACTGCTGGGACAGTTCGTCGATGCGGTGCGCCGCTTCAAGGCGGGCGAGCCGCCGACGGCGCGCACCGGCCTCTGCGTCGAACCCGCGATCGTCGATTCGGCGATGGCTGCGTGCGACCGGCGGCTGGTCGACGTGGCGCTGCACGAGGAGCTTGCCAAGCGCGGGCTGTTCGGCGGCGCGGAAGATCTCTTCTCGCTCCGCGGCGAGCGGCCGCAGCCGCTGTTCGCCCTGGTGGCCGACGGCCGGCCTGAGGAGCTCGCCATGGCGGTGGGTTCGCTGTCGCTCGCTTCGGCGCGCGGCGGAGCCGACGTGCGGCCGATCCTGGTGGCGCCGGCGGCGCTGGCCGATCCCGATTCCGACGCCCTGCAGGCCCTGCCCTTCGCCTTCGTGCGCTTCCGCTGGCGCGGCGCCCGGGCGGTGTTCGATGGACTGGACGACGCGCTGGAATGAATCTTCTCTTTCGCGAACTTCATGCTCCTCTCCCCCTAGCGGGGAGAGGAACATGAGCGTGCCGAGGACTCTCCGATGGTGATGGGCCTGACGACCGGACTGTGGGTGAGCGCGCAGGTGCGCCTGTGCGACCGCGCCTTCATCCCGGCCACCGTGGTGCGGCGCGGCGATCCCGATGCCGGCACGGTGCTGCTCAAGATCAACCGTTTCGAGGCGGGCGTCACCGTCTACACCCAGGCAAGCTCGATGGATGACGGGCCGGCGTGGAGCCGCGGCACCGGCCCGAGCCCGGTGCCCGAAGCCGAGGCCGACGCCTACATCGCCCGCCAGGTTGCTCGCGATCCCGACGTCTGGGTGCTCGAGATCGAGGACCGTAAGGCGCAGTACCAGCTCGATGGCAAGGTGGTTTAAATTTCTGTCAGATATGCAACCAAATACTCTCAAGGTGGGCTTTGCCACAGATTGGAGCCGGCTCGGCGTGTAGGCCTACGCTGCGCACCAATGCGGCAAAGAGGGCTTGCAGCATTGTGAAATGCATCTCGAGCATCGTTGTCGCTTGGCAGGGGCGCAGGCACTTCAACAACGGAGCGTCACATGTCCAAGGACAAGATTGCGGAAATTCAGCTCGTTCGCGACGGCGTGCAGCCGGTCCTGAAGGTCACCGTGCCGAAGGGCACCAAGCTTTCCGATACGCTGAAGCTTCAGCCTCAGCTCTCGGACATCCTCGGCAAGCTCAAGGGCTGCCTGCCGTGCAATTCCGGCGTTCCGATCTGGTTCCAGGAGCGCGAGGAGATCGAGAACCTGGTGAAGATCGACCTCGGCACGATGAAGCGTATGTAACGCGGAGGCATCCATGCTCGAGCTCACACGACCCGAGATCGGGCATGCCGGGATCGGACGCCCTCGAGCCGGCCAGCCCGGCGTTGGACTGCTGTTCAACGGCGCGCTGACCGATCTCCTGGACGTCCGGCCCGATGCCGTCGATTTCCTGTCGATCATCCCGGAGCGGTTCTGGCAGGACTTCGGCCGCGATCGCGGCGAGCGCTTCGCCCCGCTGCCCGACGAAGTCGCCCTGCTCGACGAACTCGCCCAGCGCCACACGCTGATCGCGCACGGCGTCGGCCTGTCGATCGCGAGCGGCTCGACCTTCGACGTCGACCACGTGCACCAGCTTGCCGAGTGGCACCGGCGCTACCGTTTCGCCTGGATCAGCGAGCATCTCTCGGCGGTACGCGTGCAGACCGAAGTGACGCCCGATCATCACGCCGGCCTCGCCCTGCCGCTCGCCTGGGATCACGACCTGCTCGACATGCTCAGCGAGCGCGTCAGCCGGGTGCAGGACATGCTGGGCACTCGGTTGCTGCTCGAGAACGGCGTGGTGCACACGCCGGTACCCGGCTCGGACATGAGCGAGGAGGATTTCATGAACGCGCTGGTGCGGCGCACCGGCTGCGGCCTGCTGCTCGACCTGCACAACCTCCACGTCAACGCCGTCAATCTCGGCCTCGATGCCGACCGTTTCATCAACGGCCTCGATCTCGACGCCATCTGCGAGATCCACGTCGCCGGCGGCAACAGCCTGTTCGGCGCCTATCTCGATTCGCATGCCGGAGCCTGCCCGTCCGCCGTCTGGGGCCTGCTCGAACGGACCGCGCCGCGCTGCCGCAATCTGGCGGGCGTGACCTTCGAGTTCCACGAGACCTACTTCCCGGGCTTGGGCGACGGCGGGGTGCTCGGGCAATTGCAACAGATGCGCACCGCGCTCGAGGCCTGAGGGGGAACTGCCATGTCGATCGCGGAATTCCAGCGGGCCTTTGCCGACCTGATCGCCTCGCCCGAGCGCTGCGTCGCCCTGCGCGAGGGCGCCGGGGAGGTGCTCGCGGGCTACGACATGACCCAGCGCGAACGCAAGCGGCTCGAGGCGATGGTCCATCACGAGGCGATGTCGGTGAACTGCTCGCTCTATCGCGTCAACCGGCTGATCCCCGTCTACTCGGTGCTGCCGCATTCCTGCCGGCTGCTGGGCAACCGGCTGATGGAGGAGCTCGACGCATTCTGGACAGCGTCACGTCACGCCACCCTGCAGTACCGCTGGGAATCGTGGCGCTTCGGCCTGTGGCTGGAGGAACGCATCGCCGCACGCCGGCTGCCGGGCGGCCCGGTCGAAGATGCGATTCGCCTGGAGATGGCGATGTTCGACGTCCAGGCTGCGGCTCGCAGCGGCGGCAGCCGGCGGCGGGTCGTGCTGCTGCGCTACGATCCCGGCGAGCTGCTCGATGAGACCATCCCCGCGGAGGCGCTGCAGCCGCTGGCGAGCGGCGTCACCGTGTTGATCGATGCGACAGGCAAGCAGCTCTCGGTCCGGCGGCTCGACGAGGCGCTCGACGGCAAGGTTGCTTAGGCTGGGGGCGCGCGACTCCAGTGGCGCGTCTTCTCACACTCTTCCGGACCGCGCGCTGGGTCGCGTCTGACGCGACCTTCTCGCGCGCCTCATGATCACGAGCGAGCGAGGGCGCTCGCGGTCCGGAAAACCGTGACGCGCCACTGGAGTGGCGCGCCCCCAGCGCTCACTGAGCCGGCAACACCGTCATCGGATCGACGGTCTTGCTGCCGCCGCGGCGGACCTCGAAGTGGAGCCGCGGGCTTGCCGCGCCGCCGGAGTTGCCGGCCTTGGCGATGGTCTGCCCCTTCTTCACGGCGTCGCCCTTCTTGACCAGCAGCGCCTCGTTGTTGCCGTAGGCGGTGATGTAACCACCCGGGTGCTGGACCAGGAGCAGGTTGCCGAGATGGGCGACATCGCTGCCGGCATAGATCACGGTGCCGCCGTCGGCCGCCTTCACAGGCTCGCCGGTGGTGGCCTGGATGTCGATGCCGTCGTTCTTCTGACCGCCCTGGCCGGTGCCGTAGGGCGTCAGCACCTTGCCGTTCAGAGGCCAGGCGAAGCGCGGCGGCGGCGGCGTGGCGGCGACCGTCGCTTCGGTCTTGCTCGCGGTCTTGCTCTCGACCTTGCTCGACTCCGCCGCGGGCGGACTGAGCGGCGTCGGCTGACCAGCGGCCGTCTTGTGCTCCGTAGGCGGCGGCAGGTTATCGCGCTTGACCGGGCCAGGCGGCGTGGGCGCAGCCCCCTGGGTGGCGCCGCCCGTGCTGTCGGCGACGAAGCGGGCGCCCGGCAGTTCGAGATACTGGCCGACCTTCAGCGTATAGGGGGCCTTGAGCTTGTTGCGGTCGATGATGGTCTGCGAGGGCACGCCGTAGCGCTGCGAGATGCTGTCGACCGTGTCCTTCTCGTTCACGACGTAGACGGCAACGGCATTGGGACCAGCGCCGGAGCCGGGATATTCCATGGTCCCGCCTTTGGGACCGAAGATGTTGGAGCAGGCGCCGAGCGCGACCGAGAGCGCCGCCGTTGTACCCAGCGTGCGCATCCGGCCGGCCCATCGCGAGGGGTAGCGAGGGGCTCTTTTCATGGGCCTATTGTACTGCATCACGATTCCGGCGGGAATCGGGCTAATTCACTCCTTGAGCAGTATGGCCAGGGCCTGCTGGTAGGCGACTTCGGCGCGGGCCTTGAGCTCGGGCAAGGTGCAGCTGCCGATCGGGTGCTGCACCTTGGTGAAGGGATAGTCAGGCAGCCCCAGCACGCGCGCGATGTTCTTGGCCGTCACCTCGAAGGGTGTCGTGCAGATCACCACCGCCCGCTTGCCGAGCTGCTCGAAGGAGATACCGTCGTGCAGACTGCACGTCGAGCAGGACCCTCAATCCCCCAGGCCGGTTATCAGGAAGTCGACCTCCGGCGCTACCTGCGTGAGGGTGTTGGCGGGCGCCGGCGCACTGGCGTTCTTCTTCGAGGCGAGCTTCACCACCGTGCAGCCGTGACGCTGCACGAAGAGCTGGGCGACCTCGTTCAGCATCTCCTCGGCGTTGAGCTTGCCGTTCTCCAGGATGCCGATGCGCAAACCGTCGAGCTTGGCGAGCTTGGGCGCGCGTGTCCGCTTCTTCGTCGCTGTGGTCGAGGTGGGGGCGTAGAGCTGCATTGGTCCTCCTACGTCTTCTGGCGGATCGGCGCGTGCTGCATGATCGAGCCGCGACCGCGGCTCCATGACGGCAGGAAGCACGAATGGCCGCCGGCGTCGCCGCCGCCGAGCGTGATCAATATGTCGTCGGGGTTGAGGCCGCGATGCAGGAAGCCCTGCTCGGCCAGCGTATGGGCCCCCTCGCCGTGCTGCGTGTCGTACTCGCGGTCACGGAACTTGCCGACGCCCTTCATGCCCTCGATGGAGCGCTTGGCGTTGGTGAACAGGAACTCCTGCGCCTGCCTTCGTGTCCAGCCGGCGCCGGCCACGATCTGCAGGTGTTCGGGTGCCAGGATCACCACGCTCTGGCCGAGCGTGATGCAGCCGTAGTTGGCCATGGCGTCGGCCACCGAGCCCAAGACCTGCTCGGGCGTGTTGCCGCCGTGGTTCTCGACATTGCAGAAGCCGCCGGCGGCATAGACCGTGACGCTGGAGACGCCCTCGGCATAGCCCTGCTCCTGGCAGAGCGGCGGCCACGGATTGCCGCGGGTGCGCTCGGCGATGCACAGGCTGTACTTGCCCGGGTTGCCTTGCGTGGATTTGTCCGAGATGCCGGGCAGCATCTGGAAGACGTTGCGCAGGATGAGCCGCGTCGCCCGGCCGATCGTGGCATTGGGCCGGTTGCCCGGGCCGAACAGGTTGACGTCGGAATTCATGCCGATCTCGTCGGCGACCGGGCCGCTCACCAGCACCAGCGGTGCGGAGCCGCCGGTGCTGGCGGTCGAGCCGTGGAAGTTGAACGGCTCGCGGTCCATGGCCTCGAAGGCGGCGACCAGCACCGGAAAGTACGACGGCAGGCAGCCCGCCATGACGGCATTGACGGCGGCGGCATGCAGGGAGAGTTCGAGGCCGGTCGCCGGGTGCCTGGCGATGACGGTCTCGGCCGGGCGATCGTCAGCCGCCAGCATCGCGTGCACGCGATCGACCTGCGGCGGCACGACCGGCAGGCCGTCGGTCCAGCCCTGGTCGTAGCAGTAGTCGATGGCGGCGAGCAGGTCATCCGGCACCTCGTGGATGCGGGCTGCTGCTGGCATTGCGTGGTCTCCCCGTTGAGGCGGCGAAATCCTAAGGCCGCTCGGACTCGGTGTCATGCCGAGCGA
>JAEZHS010000258.1 GCA_023436825.1 Pseudomonadota bacterium
CGCTGGAAGCGCGCGGTCCGGAAGACCACGACATGGCGGGCAGGACGCCTGCCCTTCGGTTACGGACAGAGCGGGGGCGGTGCGGGGCGCGGCGGGATGTCGACCGACAGGGTGCGCAGAAAAGCGACGAGGTCGCTGCTTTGCTGCGGCGTCAGGGCCAGCGGGCGGACCAACGGGATGGCATCGCGGTGCAGGCGGTCGGGGTTCACCTCGGAGTAATGCCTTACGACGTCTTCGAGCGTCGCAAGATGACCGTTGTGCATATGCGGGCCCGACGCTGCCTGGCGCAGGCTGGGCACGCGGAATTCGCCGAAGTTGCTGTGCAGGCGCTGCACGTGCCTGGTGCGCAAGGCGGTGGCGCCCGATGGATCGTCGTTGTACTTGCCCAAAAGGTTGAAGGTGCTGCTGGCGAGCTTGGCGAGCCCGTCGAGGCGGCCGGCATCGACCTCGCCCGGCCGCGTGAAGAACGGGATTCCGACATCGCCGAACTCGCCGTTGGTGAAGCGCGGTCCGAAGTGGCAGGCCGAGCAATTCGCGTCGATGAACATCTTCAGCCCGCGCTGGGCGGCCAGCGGATAACGTGCCGCCGCTTCGCGGTCGCCCGCCGCCACGGCGTCGCGGAAGGCATCGAACGGTGTGCGCGGGCTGACCAGTGTCGCCTGGAACGCCGCCAGCGCCTTGGCCGCGTCGACCAGAAGTTTTTCATCGTCACTGCCAGCTTCTTGGCCGAACGCCCGCTTATAGCCGCAGGCCAGCGCCTTGTCCCCGCGCAGCAACCGGGCGACTTGCGCCGCATCGCTCGCCATCTCGCGCGGATCGAGCATCGGTCGGATCGACTGCGACCACAGCGAATCGCCTGCCCCGTCCCAGCCGAACCAGTGGGCATAGCCCACGTTCCACAGCGACGACGTGCGCCGATCGAGTTCGGTCCGTCCCATCGCCTTGGCGCGCCCGTCGCCCCAATCTCGGCCGGCGACGTGGCAGGTGGCGCAGCTCATGGTCCCGTCGGCGGAGAGCCGCGGCTCGTTGAACAGATGCTCGCCCAGCGCGACGGCATTCGGCGAGCCGGCGACGCGGTTGGACGGATCGCGCGGCGGTGGCGGCGGCCACGGCCCGTGCCGAGCGATCGTCGTCAGACCATTGCAGCGGCGTTTCAGCGACGGCCGACGCCGCCAGGGCCATCAGCACCGCGCCGCTGAGCCAGCGCTTCACTTCACAATCAACTCATGGCTCAGCCGCTCGCTCTCCTCGCCGGCGCGCACGTCGATGGCGAGCTCCCAGCGGCCGGGCATGTGGAACACCATGCCGTCGACGCGATAGCGGCCGTCGCCCAGGGACACGATGGTCGGCCGGTAGTTCATGCCGTGCTTGTGCTCGGGCATCTGGGCGTCGATCGCCACCAGCTCGGCGGGCTTGTCGTTCTTGGTGCAGACGTTGAACAGCAGCGAGAACGGCTCGCCGACCTCGATGCGCAGCGGCTCGGGCCGGAAGGCGATGAGATAGTGGCTGGAGAACACCACGATGCCGGTGCCGCGCCCGAGGTCGAGCGGGCAATCCGCCCAGGCCGGAACGGCGATCAGGAGCGCGATCAGCCCGGCGAGCAGCCTCATTGGCCGCCGCCGAAGAGGCGGTCGCCGTTCTCGTAGGCGATCTTGCGCGCGACGTCCGGCGGCAGGTCGCTGAGCCACTGGCGCGACCAGCGTGCATGCTCGACGACGTAGTGCCAGCGTTCGGGCGTGAAGGTGTCGGTGCCGACAACGAAGCGGTCGGGGAATTCCAGGAAGGCCTCACGCCAGCCCGGCGCCACCTTGCCGTTCGAGGCGTGCGACGTCAGGAAGGCGAGATCACACCACAGCGTCGGATAGCGCCGCAGCATCTCCCTCACCTTCTCCGGCCGTTCGAAGCCCGAATGCGCCCACAGGACGCGCGCGTTCGGGTCCTGCTGGAAGTGGCGCACGACGGCGTCGGCATCGGAATGCGAATGCAGGTAGAGGCCGTACTTCCTGGCGAGCTCGACCACCTTGCGCATGTTGGGCAGGTCGGCGTCGGCCCCGTAGATATGGAACTCGCCGATCGCCACGTACTTGCGCTTGCTCAGCATCTCCTCGAGAAAGCCGATGATCGTCGAGTCCTTGGCCCAGGTCGACAGCTCGCCGCGCGAGCGGTAGGGCCTGAGCTCGGGCACGATCACCGAAGGCGCCGCATCCTGCAGCATCCTGGTGCCCTCGTTGTTCGAGCTCGACACCATGGCCCGCTTGGCGCCGGCCTTCTTCAGGATCTCGACCACCTGCCTGGGCGGCACGACTTCCCAGGCATCGTGGCTGTAGTGCATGTGGGCGTCGAAGATCGGCAGTTCCTGGTCGGCACAGGCCGTGCCGACTGCGGCGAGGGCGCCGAGCAGACAGACGAAGGCAGGGAGAGCGCCCATGTGAGGTCCCATCAGCGGCCGGCCCTGGCTGCCCAGCCGTAGTTGAAGCTAATCGAGATGCGCTCGCCGGAGAAGCGGGCCGGCGGCACTTCGTGGCGCAGCCAGCTTTCGAACAGCACGAGGTCGCCCGCCTTGGCCGGCAGGCTCACAAAGGAGTGAAAGCTTTTCGGCGCGTCGGCCCGGCGCGGCGGAGTCGCCATGTGCAGGCCGAGGCGCGGATCCTCGAATTTCAGGGCGCCGGCCCCGTTGGGCACTTCCACGTAATAGGTGCCGCTGATGAACGACGTGGGATGGAGATGCAGCGAATGCACCACGCCCGCCGGCATGACGTTGGCCCAGCAATCGGTCATGCCGAGCGACCGGCCGGCCAAGTCATAGTGCAGCGAACGGGCGAATGCCTTGACGTGCGGGTCGATGCGCCGCCGCAGGCGGCCGAACAGCGAAGAAACGAGATGCAGGCGGTCGAGCGAGCCGTAGGACGTATAGCCGCCGAGATAGTGCCGGGCCGACCAGCGCCGGCCGGCCACGTCCGAGGCGGCGAGCGAGCGGCATTCGTCGGCAAGGTCCTGCTTGAGCCGGCGCTGGTCCGGCCCGGCGATCGCTTCACGGTAGACCAGTGTGGGGAAAAGGGCATGGATCGCCATGGCTTGATTATCGGCCAAGCCGGCGGACCGTGCTATGGTCGTCGACATGCTCACCGACCAGCAGATCGAGACCTATCGGCGCGATGGCTACCTGGTGATCCCGCGCCTGATCCAGGGCGAGCAGCTCGCCGAGCTGCGCGACCTCACCGACCGCATCGTGGCCGAAGCGCGCGGCGTCTCGGCCAACGACGATCTCTACGACCTCGAGCCCAGTCACAGCGCCGCGCTGCCGCGCGTGCGCCGGCTGAAGCCCGCGATCTTCAAGCGCTACGCCTTCTTCCATGCGCTCGCTCGCGATCCCAAGATCACGTCGATCCTGGCGCAGCTTCTCGGCCCCGCCATTCGCCAGCACGGCGGCAAGCTCAACATGAAGTCGGCGGGCTACGGCTCGCCGGTCGAATGGCACCAGGACTGGGCATTCTATCCCCACACCAACGACGACGTGCTGGCGACCGGCATCTATCTCGACGATTGCGATCAGGACAACGGCGCGCTGATGGTGATCCCGGGCAGCCATCACGGCCCGACCTGGGACCATCACGCCGACGGCCGCTTCTGCGGCGCCATGAACCCCGAGGCCTGCGACATCGATCTCGACAAGGCGGTGCCGTTGATGGGACCGGCCGGCTCGATGACCATCCACCACGTGCGCTTGGTGCACGGCTCGGCCCTGAACCGGTCCAACCGCCAGCGCCGACTGCTGCTGCACGAATACACCGCCGCCTACGCCTGGCCGCTGCTGGGCGTTGCCAACTTCGAGGAGTTCAACAGCCGCATGGTGCTGGGCGAGCCGACCATCGAGCCGCGTGGCGTCGCCGCCCCCATCCGCATGCCGCTGCCGCCGGCCAACCACCAGGGCTCGATCTACGAGAACCAGCGCGGCACCGGCCGCCGCTTCTTCGCGACGTTCGAGGAGCAGCGAGAGCCTGCGTGAAACCAACCCCACCTCACCTTGAGG
>JAEZHS010000262.1 GCA_023436825.1 Pseudomonadota bacterium
CGTGGGGTGGGGGCCAGGCCCCCGTCTCGAAGGGTGGGCGACAATTACGGTGAAACCCACCCTTCGAGACGCGGTCCTACGGACCGCTCCTCAGGGTGAGGCAAATCGCTGGCTCGTGGCTGCTCGCTCAGCCGCCGCCTTCGTACTTGAAGGAGAGCTTCAGTTTGGTGCGGTAGGCCGTGACCTTGCCGTCCTCGACGACCAGGTCCTGCTCGACCACTTCGGCGACGCGCAGGTCGCGCAGCGACTTGGCGGCGCGGTCGACCGCCGTCTTTGCCGCCTTTTCCCAGGAGTCGGTGCTGGTGCCGACCAGCTCGATCACTTTGTAGACGCTGTCCGCCATGTGAGCCTCCCTCGAACACGGGTTCCCGTCCATCCGGTGCCGGTCAGAGGGGAGGCGCGGCAGCGGGTGCCTGAATGGCCTTTCCTTGGGTGAACTCTATCACCGAATCAGGCCGCCGCGAACTTGCCGAATTCCCAGTGGCGGCCGGGGGCGGCGGCGAACAGGGCCTTGGTGTAGTCGTCGCGCGGCGAGCCGAAGACCTGCTCGGCCGAGCCGTATTCGACGACACGACCCTTGCTCATCACGGCGACGTAGTCGCAGATCTGGGCGGCAACGCGCAGGTCGTGGGTGATGAACAGCACGGCGAGGTTCAGCCGTGTGCGGATCTCGTCGAGCAGCTGCAGCACCTGCTTCTGCACCGAGACGTCGAGCGCCGACACCGCCTCGTCGGCGATCAGCAGCTCGGGCTCCATGGCCAGCGCCCGGGCGATGCAGATGCGCTGGCGCTGGCCGCCCGAGAACTGGTGCGGGAAGCGGTCGAGCGCATTGGGATCGAGCCGCACCGTCTCCATCAGCTTGCGGGCGCGCGCCAGCGCCTCCTGCCGACTGACGCCGAAATTCATCGGTCCCTCGATGATGAAGTCGCCGACCGTGATGCGCGGGTTCATCGAGCGGTAGGGATCCTGGAAGACGATCTGCACCTTGCGGCGATGCGGACGCAGCTTGCCCGCCGGCATGGTGGCGATCTCCGTGTCGCCTAAAAAGACCTTGCCGTCGGTCGGATCGATCAGGCGGGCGATGCAGCGCGCCACCGTCGACTTGCCCGAACCCGATTCGCCCACGATGCCCAAGGTCTCGCCCTTGCGGATGTCGAGGTCGACGTCGACCGCGGCCTTCACCACGCGCGCCTTCTGGAAGAAGCCGCTGCCCGAGTAGACCTTGCCCAGCTTCTCGGTGCGCAGGACGGTGATGCCGTCCTTGCGCGCGCCGCGGTGCTGCGGGTGGATCGAGGGCACCGAGGAGATCAGCATCTTGGTGTAGGCCTCCCGCGGGCGCGACAGGATCTGCTCGGTCGGGCCCATCTCCACCAGCTCGCCCCAGCGCAGCACGGCCACGCGATGGGCGATCTCGGCGACGACGCCGAAGTCGTGGGTGATGAACAGCACGCCGGTGCCCTGGCCTTCCTGCAGCTCGGCGATCAGCTTCAGGATCTCGGCCTGCGTGGTGACGTCGAGGGCGGTGGTCGGCTCGTCGGCGATCAACAGCACGGGGTCGAGGACCAGCGCCATGGCGATCATGATGCGCTGGCGCTGGCCGCCCGAGAGCTGGTGCGGAAACGAGGCGTAGATGCGCTCGGGCTCCGGCAGCTTCACGCGGTCGAGGATGGCGATGATCTTGGCCTTGCGCTGGCCGGCATCGAGCGTGGTGTGGGTGCGCAGCACCTCGGCGATCTGGGCGCCGCAGGTCATGACCGGGTTGAGCGCGGTCATCGGCTCCTGGAAGATCATCGACATGCGCGTGCAGCGCAGCTCGCGCAGCCGGTCCTCGCTCGCCGCCAGGATGTTCTCGCCCTGCAGCAGGATCTCGCCCGAGCTCGGCTTCAGCGCCTTGGCGAGCAGGCCCATGACGGTGAAGGCGATCACCGACTTGCCCGAGCCCGATTCGCCCACCAGGCAGACGATCTCGCCGGGATTGACGGTGAAGTTCACCTTGTCGACGGCGAACTCGCGGTCGGCGCCCCTGGGCAGCGTGACCGAGAGGTTGCGGACCTCGAGTACCGGCTTCTTCGCTTCGCTCATCGATACACCAAACACACCGTCATGCTGCGCGTCATACCTTCTTGCTCATCTTGGGGTCGAGCGTGTCCCTCAACCCGTCGCCCATGATGTTGATCGCGAGCACGGTCACGGCGAGGAAGATGGCGGGATAGAAGATGTTGTGCGGGAACACGCGGAACAGCGTGCGGCCCTCGGCCATGATGTTGCCCCAGCTCGGGATTTCCGGCGGGATGCCGATGCCCAGGAACGAGAGCGCGGCCTCGACCAGGATGGCGGCGGCGGCGAGGAAGGTGCCCTGCACAATCAACGGCGCGACGGTGTTGGGCAGGATGTGGCGGAACATCAGCACCCAGGTCGGCGTGCCGACCGAGATGGCGCCTTCGACATAAGGCTCCTCGCGCACGGTCAGCACGATCGAGCGCACCAGGCGCACGACGCGCGGCACGTCGGGCACGACGATGGCGAAGATCACGGTGACGAGGCCGGCGCGCCAGATCGAGACCATGGCGATGGCGAGCAAGATGCCCGGAATCGCCATCAACCCATCCATGATGCGCATGATGATGCCGTCGAGCCATCGGACGTAGCCTGAGATGAGGCCGATCACGGTGCCGATCGCGACGGCGATCAGGGCGACCGCGATGCCGACCGCCAGCGAGACGCGCGTGCCGTAGATCACGCGGCTGTAGACGTCGCGACCCAGGCTGTCGGTGCCCATGATGGCGACGCGCTTGACGGTGGTGCCGTCGTCCAGGCGCATGGTGATCTCGGTGCCCGGCTTCTTGTTGCGCCCCGCGGGATCGATGCGGGTCGGGTCGACCGTGCCGAGGACAGGCGCCAGGGCGGCGATCACCAGCATGATGAGCAGGATGGTGCCGCCGATGATGACGTTCGGGTTGCGAAGGGCAACGAGCCACAGGCTCTTGCGCTTGGTCGATGCCGCCGCGATCGAGGCGGAGTCGACGAGGTCTTCGGACGCGACGGTCAATAGCGGATCCTCGGATCGAAAACGGTGTAGCTGATGTCGATCAGCAGGTTGATCACGACATAGACCACCGAGAACATCAGGATGACGGTCTGGATGGTCGGGAAGTCACGGCTGAGCACCGCCTCGACAGTGAGACGGCCGAGGCCGGGCAGGCCGAACACGCTCTCGGTCACCACGGCGCCGCCGATCAGGATGGCGATGCCGAGGCCGATGATGGTCAGGATCGGCACGGCGGCGTTGCGCAGCGCATGGCGCATCAGCACGACGCGGTTGGAGAGGCCCTTGGCGCGGGCGGTGCGGATGTAATCCTCGTTCAGCACTTCCAGCACCGAGGCGCGGGTGATGCGCGAGATCAGCGCGATGAAGCCGACCGACAGGGTGAGCGAGGGCAGCACCATGCGTTCCAGGAACTGCCAGAAATTGACGCCGATGCGGACATAGCCCTGGACCGGCAGCCAGCCGAGCTCGATGGCGAAGACGTAGATCAGGCAGTAGCCGATGACGAAGCCCGGCACCGAGAAGCCCATCACCGCGAAGGCCATGACGACGCGGTCGAAGACCGAGCCCTGGCGATAGGCGGCGAGCACGCCGATCGGCACGGAGACGGCGACGGCGAAGATCAGGGTGCAGATGGTGAGCGCCAGGGTGGGCTCGATGCGCTGGGCGATGAGCTCGGCCACGGTCTTCTTGAAGAAGAAGCTCTCGCCGAAATTGCCCTGCAGGATGTCGCCGATCCAGATGGCGAACTGGGTCCAGATCGGCTCGTTGAGGCCGAGTTTCGCGCGGATGTCGTTGATCTGGTCGGAGGTGGCGTTGTCGCCGGCGATCACCGCCGCCGGATCGCCCGGCGTGAGCCGCAACATGAGGAAGACGAGCACCGCCACCACCGTGAGCACGGGGATGATGGAGACGAGACGACGGGCGATGAAGTCGAGCATTCCGGTCCGATGATCTCTTTACTTCAAGGATGGCCTTTGCGGCTCTCCCCCTCCGCCCTTCGGGCACCTCCCCCGTCGGACGGGGGACGCAGGGAGGGGGAAGGCCGCAACGAGGTTATTTCTTCTCGATATTCCACATAACCGGCACCGGCGCCTTGAGCCAGCCGGTCACATTGGCGCGGGCGGCACCCGGGCCGTACCACTGGCCGATCCAGCCGTACTGGGCCGTCTCCAGGGCGCGGTCCTGCACGGCCTTGGCAAGTTGCTTGCCCTTGGCCGGGTCGGTCTCTTTGGCGTAGGCGTCGCGCAACTTCTCCATCTCCGGATCGGTCGGCCAGCCGAACCACGACTTGTCGCCCTGGGCGACCATGTACGACGTCGCGATCGGGTTCAGGATGGCGGCGGCGACCGAGAAGGTGTGCAGGATGTTCCAGCCGCCCTTGTCGGCAGGATCCTTCTTGGTGCGGCGCGTGACCAGCGTCTGCCAGTCCATCGACTGCATGTCGACCTTGAAGCCGGCCTGCTCGAGCAGCTGCTTGGTGACCGGCGCGGTGTTGGTGAGCACCGGCAGGGTGGTCGACTGCATCACCACGACTGGCGTGCCGTCATAGCCCGCCTCCTTCAGGAGCGCCTTGGCCTTCTCGAAGTCAGGCTTGACCAGGAGCCCGTTGGGCGCATCGAAGGCATTGGGCGTGCCGCAGACGAAGGCGGCCGAGCAGACCTTGTAGTACTCCGGCTCGCCGACCGTCGCCTTGAGGTAGTCCTCCTGGCGCATCGCCAGCAGCGCAGCCTGGCGGATCTTGGGATTGTCGAACGGCTTCACCACATGGTTGAAGCGGATGATGAACTGGTGACCCAGCGGGTTCCAGTCGACCAGCTGCACGCTCTTCTCTTTCTTGAGGATCGGGATCAGGTCGTGCGGCGGCTGCTCGATGAGATCGATTTCGCCCGCGACGAGGGCGTTCACCTGCTGCTGCGGGTCGGGCATCTCGATGATCTCGACGCGGTCGACCTTGACGACCTTGCCGCCGGCCAGTCCCGAGGGGGCCTCCGAACGCGGCTTGTACTTCGGGTTCTTGACATAGACGTGCTTCTCGCCGGGCTTGGACTCGGCATTGACGTAGATGAACGGGCCCGAGCCGATCTGGCTGTCGATCTGCTTGAAGGCGTCGGTCTCGGCGACGCGCTTGGGCATCATGAACGGCACGTTGGATGACGGCTTGCCCAGCGAATCGAGCACCAGGCCGTAGGGCTCCTTCAGCACCATCTCGAAGGTCCTGGCGTCGACCGCCTTGAACTCCTTGACGAAGTCCATGAGCTTGAGACCCATGGCGTCGCGCTTGCCCCAGCGCTGGATCGAGGCGATGCAGTCCTCGGACGTGACGGGCTTGCCGTCGTGCCATTCGAGGCCGTCGCGCAGGGTGAAGCTCCACACCGTCTTGTCGGGCGAGACCTCGTACTTGTCGACCATCTGCGGCTTGACGGCGTTGTTCTCGTCCGACGCGAACAGCGTGTCGTAGATGAAATAGCCGTGGTTGCGCGTGACGTAGGCCGTCGTCCAGATCGGATCGAGGATCGTCAGGTTGCCGTTCTGCACGAACTTCAGGGTCTTGCCCTGGGCCAGTGCCGGCCCGCTTGCCATCGCCAGGATGGCGCCGGCAGCCGCAGCCGCGAGCGCACGCCGCATCATCTTCATCTAAACCCCCTCGGTTTCTTCCCTAAAAAGATGAGGGAGGCCGAATCCCCTTCCGGCCTCCCCCCGTATGCTTATTTCTTCGTGACGTTCCAGAACACCGGCGCCGGCGCTGTCAGGTTGCCCTCGATGTTGTTGCGACGGGCAAGCGGCGAGTACCACTGGCCGACGTTGATGTGCGTCGGATGGTTCACCCAGTATTTCTGCAGGTTCTCGACGATCTCCTTCTGCTTGGCAGCGTCGGTCTCCTTGGCGAACTGGTCGCGGAACTTCTCGATCGTCTCGTCGCACGGCCAGCCGAACATCGCCTTGTCGCACGACGCGTTGAAGAAGCCGGCCATCACCGGGTTCAGGATGTCGGCTGCCACCCACGAGGTGAGGAAGGCGTGCCAGCCGCCCTGGCTCGGCGGCTCCTTCTTGACGCGCCGCGCGACCAGCGTCTGCCAGTCCATCGCCTGCATGTCGCCCTTGAAGCCGGCGCGCTCCATGAACGCCTTGGCGACCGGCGCGAGGTTGGTCAGCACCTGCAGGTCGGTCGACTGCATCAGCACGATCGGCG
>JAEZHS010000301.1 GCA_023436825.1 Pseudomonadota bacterium
GGGCTGGCATGGACCGAGGTCGGCGGCGAGTTGCTGCAGGTCGAAGCCGTGCTGGTGCCCGGCCGCGGCCGCGTCACCGTCACCGGCAAGCTGGGCGACGTGATGCAGGAGTCGGTGCAGGCGGCCAACGCCTATGTCCGCTCGCGCGCCAACTCCTTCGGCATCAAGCCGGTGATGTTCGAGAAGCGCGACATTCACGTCCACGTGCCCGAGGGCGCCACGCCCAAGGACGGCCCGTCGGCGGGTGTCGCGATGATAACCTCGATCGTCTCGGCGCTGACCGGTGTGGCGGTGCGCAAGGAAGTCGCCATGACCGGCGAGATCAGCCTGCGCGGCCGGGTCCTGCCGATCGGCGGCCTCAAGGAGAAGCTGCTGGCGGCGTTGCGCGGCGGTCTCAAGACCGTGCTCATCCCCAAGGAGAATGAGCGCGATCTGCCGGAGATCCCGGACAACGTGAAGAAGGGCCTGGAGATCGTGCCGGTCTCGACGGTCGACGAGGTGCTGGCCCGCGCGCTGGTCAAGCCGCTGGTCGCCATCGAATGGCCGAACGACCTCGACGTCCCGGCCGCCAAGCCGGCCGAGGGTGCCGAAGTCCGCGCCCACTGACGTTCAACACCCACGGGAGTTGAGGCGAAGCCCCGGAGCAATCCGGGGCTTCGTCGTTTTGGTTCAAGCTCTTGCGGACCGCACGCGTCCCCGCGCGCTCCGACGCGCATGTAATGCGCTCAGGGGCGCGGTCCGGAAGGCCATGAGCCGGCCTTTCCTCGCTACCTATGCGGTTATAGACCGGTGCTTCATACAAAATATGGTATTCAACGTTGACGCCCTTTTCGGCGCCTTTACACTGCAGCCCTCGCCGCCAGCCGGATCATTGGGGGTCTGCCTGTGAACAAGCACGATTTGATTGCCGCCGTTGCCGCTTCGACCAACCTGTCCAAGACCGACGCAGCCGGGGCGATCGAAGCGATGCTGACGGTGATCACCAAATCCTTGAAGAAAAAGGAAAAGGTCCTGTTGGTCGGCTTCGGCACCTTCCAGGTCTCCAAGCGCAAGGCCGCCGAAGGCCGCAATCCCCAGACCGGCGAGAAGATCAAGATTCCGGCCGCCAACGTCCCGCGCTTCAAGGCCTCCAAGCAGCTCAAGGACGCGATCAACTAGACTAGGTTGAAAGCACTGCTGGCATTCGAGGGCGGCGGCACAAGCAGTGGCGTCGTCATTCGTTCGACCCGCCAGCCGTAGCCCTCTACGGAGCCCAAAAAGTCGCGAAAACGAAACTGGCGATCCGACCACAGTTCTTGACGAATGTGAACTGAGGTTATATTATCGGATCGTTGCGTTGCTTCCGGCGTTCCCGCTCTTTGCATCGTTGATCCGAGATCAAAAAGGCTGCGCCAGACACCGCGCACGCCGCCCAGTCGCTTGGATCCGGACGGGCAGGGTCGGGGCCAGAGCGAGTCTGTCAGACCCGAGCGGAGCGAAGGGCCTTTAAGCTACCGGAAAGGTCCCTCGCTGGCGCTCGGGATGACAACGAGGCTGTAGCGTCTCGGACTCAGCCCCAACCGATAGCGGTACACTCCAGTGAGGACCACTAGGCTGGGAAAGGGCGGAAAGGGCGCGAACATCTCGCTGCGTGACTAATCCTTTCGGACCACGCGCGTCTCCCGCGCTCATGTGCTAAAAGCGCCGCCGGGCGATTAGCTCAGCGGTAGAGCATTCCCTTTACACGGGACAGGTCGGCGGTTCGATCCCGTCATCGCCCACCAGCCTACGCTCGCAAAGCGAGCCGGGCTGCCGCTCGGCGCATGACCTACGTCCATATCCTTCGAAGCTTCCAAAAACCCGATCGATATTACGTTGGAGTCACAGCTGATCTGCGCGTGAGGTGCCAAGCACAACGCCGGTGATCTCTCGCACACGGCAAAGTACGGTACCTCAAATCGGCCTCTGGCAGGGCATTTGCCAAGAAGCGGCTCTAACGGCGACCGAAGTTTCGCTCCTCGCCTGCGATGCGCAGAAAGCGTCGATATTTCCGGCACTTACGCACGCCTTCGCGATTGCGGTATGCTTGACACTATATAGGGTGTCCTATATCTCTCGCGCGCCGTTGGGGACTTACGCGGGCGTAGTTCAGTTGGTTAGAACGCCGGCCTGTCACGCCGGAGGTCGCGGGTTCGAGTCCCGTCGCTCGCGCCAGCCCCAACGCTGGCAGCCCGAACGGGCGCCACACGCAGCGAGGGGTGGCGATGGAAGATCTTCTCAGGGAATACCTGCCAATCCTGATCTTCCTCGGCCTCGCCCTGGCCATCTGTTGTGCCGCGGTCGGCGGTTCCTACCTTCTCGCCCGCCAGAACCCGAACTCGGAGAAGCTGTCGCCCTTCGAATGCGGTTTCGCCCCCTTCGACGACGCTCGTGGCCAGTTCGATGTCCGCTTCTATCTGGTTGCCATCCTTTTCATCATTTTCGACCTTGAGGTCGCGTTCCTTTTTCCGTGGGCTGTGGCGTTAGGTGACATAGGCCTGTTCGGCTTCTGGTCGATGATGCTGTTCCTGGCCGTGCTCACGGTCGGATTCATCTACGAATGGCGTAAGGGAGCATTGGAATGGGAGTGATCACCCCAGCCAAGACCAACCCCGCCGCCGAGGCGGCGCTGTCGCGCGCTCTGAACGACGAGCTCGCTGACAAGGGCTTCGTCGTGGCCCAGCTCGACAAGCTGATCACCTGGGCGCGCACCGGCTCGATGTGGGGCCTGACCTTCGGTCTGGCCTGCTGCGGCGTCGAGATGATCCATTGCTGGATGAGCCGCTACGACCTCGACCGCTTCGGCTTCGCGCCGATGCCGAGCCCGCGTTCGGCCGACGTCATGATCGTGGCCGGCACGCTCACCAACAAGATGGCGCCGGCCCTGCGCAAGGTCTACGACCAGATGGCCGAGCCGCGCTACGTCATCTCCATGGGCTCCTGCGCCAACGGCGGCGGCTACTACCACTACAGCTACTCCGTCGTGCGCGGCTGCGACCGCATCGTGCCGGTCGATATCTACGTGCCGGGCTGTCCGCCCACCGCCGAGGCGCTGCTCTACGGCGTCCTGCAGCTCCAGAAGAAGGTCCGCCGGACTGGGACGATCATCCGGTGAGCGAGCCGCTTCAAGAACTCGGCGACTACATCGCGAAGGCGAACGAGCACGCCGTGCTGGCGTCCTACGTGCGTCTGGGTGAGCTGATGATCGACGCCAGGCCGGAAGGCCTGATCGCGCTGCTCACCTTCCTGCGCGACGATTCGCGCTGCCTGTTCAAGCAACTCGTGGACGTCTGCGGCGTCGATTGGCCGGAGCGCGAGAAGCGCTTCGACGTCGTCTACAATCTGCTCAGCCTCAAGAACAACCAGCGCATCCGCGTGAAGGTCGCGACCGACGAGACGACACCCGTGCCGTCGGCCGCGTCGGTGTTCAGCTCGGCCGGCTGGTTCGAGCGCGAGACCTACGATCTCTACGGCGTGTGGTTCGCCGACCATCCCGACCTGCGCCGTATCCTCACCGACTACGGTTTCGAGGGCCATCCGCTGCGCAAGGACTTCCCGCTGACCGGATTCGTCGAGGTGCGCTGGGACGACCTGCAGAAGCGCGTCATCTACGAGCCGGTGAAGCTGCAGCAGGAATTCCGTCGTTTCGACTTCCTCAGTCCCTGGGAAGGCGCGCATCAGGTGTTGCCCGGGGACGAGAAGGCAAAGAGTTAGCGTCATGTCCGACGTCGAGATCAAAACGCTGACGATGAATTTCGGGCCGCAGCATCCGGCGGCTCACGGCGTGCTTCGCCTCGTCGTCGAGATGGACGGCGAGATCGTCGAGCGCTGCGATCCGCACATCGGGCTGCTGCACCGCGGCACCGAGAAGCTGATCGAATACAAGAGCTACCTGCAGGCGGTGCCTTACTTCGACCGGCTCGACTACGTCTCGCCGATGAACCAGGAACACGCCTACGCACTCGCCGTCGAGAAGCTGCTGGGGATCACCGTACCGGAGCGCGGCCAGTACATCCGCGTGCTGTTCTCCGAGATCACGCGCATCCTCAATCACCTGCTGAACGTCACGACCTTCGCCATGGACGTCGGCGCGCTCACCCCGCCGCTGTGGGGCTTCGAGCAGCGCGAGCTGCTGATGGAGTACTACGAGGGCGTCAGCGGTTCACGTATGCACGCGGCGTACTTCCGGCCCGGCGGCGTCCACCAGGACCTGCCTGACGGCATGCTCGATTCGATGGATGCGTGGATCAAGCAGTTTTATCCTTTCATGAAGGACATCGAGAAGCTGCTGAACGACAACCGCATTTTCCGTCTGCGCACGGTCGATATCGGCGTCGTCAATCCGCAGCAGGCGCTCGACTGGGGCTTCTCGGGCCCGATGATCCGGGCCTCGGGTCTGCCGTGGGACCTGCGCAAGTCGCAGCCCTACGACGTCTACGACCGCATGGATTTCGACATTCCGGTCGGCAAGACCGGGGACTGCTTCGCGCGCTACCTGGTGCGCCTCGAGGAGATGTACCAAAGCGCCCGCATCATGGAGCAGTGCGTCGCCGCGCTGCGTACCGTCACCGGCCCGGTGCGCATCGACGACCGCAAGATCTCCCCGCCGCGCCGCGGCGAGATGAAGGGGTCCATGGAAGCCCTGATCCACCACTTCAAGCTCTACACCGAGGGCTACAAGGTGCCGGCAGGCGAGACCTACACCGCCGTTGAGGCGCCCAAGGGCGAGTTCGGCGTCTACCTGGTGTCCGACGGCACCAACAAGCCGTACCGCTGCAAGATCCGCGCTCCCGGTTTCCCGCACCTCGCGGCGCTCGACATGATGACCAAGGGCCACCAGCTCGCCGACATGTCGGCGAATATCGGTTCGCTCGACATCGTGTTCGGCGAGATCGACCGCTAGGAGGCGATGGCATGTCGATGATCACCGCCGATCCCAAGGATGTCCCGCACGTCGAGAAGTTCGAGTTCGATGCCGAGCACCTGGCCAAGGCCAAGGAGCTGATCGCCAACTACCCGCCGGGCCGGCAGGCCAGCGCCGTGATCGGCGTGCTCGACCTGGCGCAGCGCCAGTTCGGTTGGCTGCCGCGCGTGGCGATGGACGAGGTGGCGAAGCTCCTCGATATGGCGCCGATCCGCGTTTACGAGATCGCGACCTTCTATACGATGTTCCAGCTCAAGCCGAAGGGTAAGTACCTGTTGCAGGTCTGCACCACGACGCCGTGCTGGCTGCGCGGCTCGGACGCCATCATGAAGGCCTGCGAGCATGCCGCCGACGGTGAGACCTTCTCGGTGCAGGAGGTCGAGTGCCTGGGCGCCTGCGTGAACGCGCCGGTCGTGCAGATCAACGACGACTTCTACGAAGACCTCGACGAGGCCTCGCTCAAGAAGGTGCTCGATGCCTTCAAGCGCGGCGAGGCGCCCAAGCCGGGGCCGCAGGTCGACCGCCAGACGTCGGCGCCTGAGGGCGGACCGACCACCTTGAGGAGCGAGTAGGCGATGCTTGCCGACAAGGACCGCATCTTCACCAACCTCTACGGCTTCCATGACTGGCGGCTGCCGGCCGCCCGTGCGCGCGGCGCCTGGGACAACACCAAGGCGATCCTCGATCGCGGCGTCGACGCCATCATCGACGAGATGAAGAAGGCGGGCCTGCGCGGCCGCGGCGGCGCAGGCTTCCCGACCGGTCTCAAGTGGTCGTTCATGCCGAAAGAGGTGAAGGACCGGCCGCATTACCTCATCGTCAACGCCGACGAATCCGAACCCGGCACCTGCAAGGATCGCGACATCATGCGTCACGATCCGCATCTGCTGGTCGAGGGCTGCCTGGTCGCCGGCTTCGCCATGCGCGCCAACGCGGGCTACATCTATGTGCGCGGCGAGTTCTACAACGAGGCCCAGCACCTGAAGGCCGCCATCAAGGAGGCCTATGACGCGGGCCTCCTGGGCAAGAACGCCTGCGGGTCGGGCTGGGACTTCGACCTCTACGTCCATCGCGGCGCCGGCGCCTACATCTGCGGCGAGGAGACCGCGTTGCTCGAGAGCCTCGAAGGCAAGAAGGGCATGCCGCGGCTGAAGCCGCCGTTCCCGGCCGGCGCTGGCCTCTATGGCTGCCCCTCGACGGTCAACAACGTCGAATCGATCGCCGTCGCTCCGACCATCCTGCGCCGCGGCGCCGCCTGGTTCGCCGGCATCGGCCGGCCCAACAACACAGGCACGAAGCTCTTCTGCATCTCCGGGCACGTCAACAAGCCGTGCAACGTCGAGGAGGAGATGGGCATCCCGTTGCGAGAGCTGATCGATCGTCACTGTGGCGGCGTGCGCGGCGGCTGGGACAACCTGCTCGCGGTCATTCCCGGCGGCGCTTCGGTGCCGCTGCTGCCCAAGTCGATCTGCGACACCGTCCTGATGGATTTCGATTCGCTGCGCGACCAGAAATCGGGCCTCGGCACGGCGGCGGTCATCGTCATGGACAAGTCGACCGACGTCGTGAAGGCGATCGCCCGCCTCAGCCAGTTCTACAAGCACGAGAGCTGCGGGCAGTGCACGCCCTGCCGCGAGGGCACCGGCTGGATGTGGCGCGTGATGGAACGCATGGTGGTGGGCAACGCCCGCATCGACGAGATCGACGCGCTCGAGGACGTCACCAAGCAGGTCGAGGGTCACACGATCTGCGCGCTGGGCGACGCGGCGGCGTGGCCGATCCAGGGCCTGATCCGTCACTTCCGGCCAGAGATGGAGCGCCGCATCCGCGCGCGCACCGAAAAGCTGGCGGCCGAGTAGGGCAGGGAGCAGTCAATGCCCAAGATCAAGATCGACGGCGTCGAGATGGAGGTGCCGGCCGGCATCACGATCCTCCAGGCCTGTGAGCTGGCGGGCCTCGAGATCCCGCGCTTCTGCTACCACGAGCGCCTGTCGATAGCCGGCAACTGCCGCATGTGCCTGGTCGAGGTGAAGCCCGGCCCGCCCAAGCCGCAGGCGAGCTGCGCGCTGCCCGTCGCCGACAAGCAGGAGATCTTCACCACCACGCCGATGGTGACGAAGGCGCGCAAGGGCGTGATGGAATTCCTGCTGATCAACCATCCGCTCGACTGCCCGATCTGCGACCAGGGCGGCGAGTGCGACCTGCAGGACCAGGCGATGGGCTACGGTTTCGACCGCAGCCGCTACCACGAGAACAAGCGCGCGGTGCCCGACAAGGAGCTGGGACCGCTGGTCAAGACCTCGATGAACCGCTGCATCCACTGCACGCGCTGCATCCGCTTCGCCACCGAGGTGGCAGGCGTCGAGGAGCTGGGCGCAACCGGCCGCGGCGAGGCGATGGAAGTCACGACCTATGTCGAGTACGCGCTTTCGACCGAGCTTTCCGGCAACCTGGTCGATCTCTGCCCGGTGGGAGCGCTCACGTCGAAGCCCTACGCCTACGAGGCGCGTCCGTGGGAGCTCGCCAAGACCGAATCGATCGACGTGCTCGACGCGCTTGGCTCCAATATCCGCGTCGATACCCGCGGCGCACAGGTCATGCGCGTGCTGCCGCGCATGAACGACGACATCAACGAAGAGTGGATCTCCGACAAGACCCGCCACGCCATAGACGGCCTGCGCTACCAGCGGCTCGATCGGCCGTACGTGCGCAAGGCCGGCAAGCTGGTCGAAGCCACCTGGGACGAGGCCTTCAAGACCATCGCCGACAAGCTCGGTAAGCTCGACGGCTCCAAGATCGCGGCCATCACCGGCGATCAGTGCGATGCAGAATCGATGGTGGCGCTGAAGGACCTGATGGCAAGTCTCGGCTCACCTCACGTCGACTGCCGCCAGGACGGCGCCAAGCTCGACGGCCCGCGCGGCAGCTACATCTTCAACGCCGGCATCCGCGGCATCGAGCAGGCGGACGCCATCCTGCTGATCGGCAGCAATCCGCGACTCGAGGCGCCGGTGCTGAATGCGCGTATCCGCAAGCGCTACCTGCATGGTGGCCACACCGCCATCGGCAGCATCGGCCCGGCCGCCGACCTGACCTATCCGGTCGAGCGTCTCGGTGCGGGACCCGCGACCCTGGCCGAGCTGGTCGAGGGCAGGCATGGCTTCTTCGAGAAGCTCAAGGCCGCCAAGAACCCGCTGATCATCGTCGGCATGGGCGCGCTCGCCCGCGAGGATGGTGCTGCCGTCCTGGCGCTGGCTCGCGACCTTGCCGACAAGCTCGGCGCGGTGCGTGACGACTGGAACGGTTTCGCCGTCCTGCACACGGCGGCGTCGCGCGTCGGCGGTCTCGATCTCGGACTGGTGCCGGGTCCGGGCGGCCGCGATGTCGAGGGTATCCTGGCCGGCTGCGAGAAAGGCGAGATCGCCGCAGTCTATCTGCTGGCTGCCGACGAGATCGACACCAAGCGCCTGGGCAAGGCCTTCGTGATCTATCAGGGCCATCATGGCGATGCCGGCGCCCATCGCGCCGACGTCATCCTGCCGGGGGCCGCCTACACCGAGAAGCCGGGCACCTACGTGAACACCGAGGGCCGCGTGCAGCTCGCCTTGCGCGCCGCCTATCCGCCGGGTGATGCCCGCGAGGACTGGGCGATCCTGCGCGCCCTGTCGGAGCGCCTGGGCAAGACCTTGCCGTACGACACGTTCGACCAGGTGCGCACCCGGCTGGTCGCCGTGAACCGCACCTTCGCGGCCATCGACCAGCAGGCGGCCGGCGGTTGGGGCAGCTTCGGCGCGCCGGGCAGGACTTCTGATCAACCGTTCGTCTCGCCGATCCGGAACTTCTACATGACCTGCCCGATCAGCCGTTCGTCCCGTACGATGGCGGAGTGCACGGCCTCGCGCGCGCAGCTGATGGCGGCGGAGTAGGGAATGACCGCCGACCTCATCCATTTCTTCACCACCCACTGGCTCGGCCAGGCGATCGTCATCGTGGCGCAGTGCCTGGCGGTCACCATCCCGCTGCTCGTCGCCGTGGCCTACATGACCTACGTCGACCGCAAGGTCTGGGCCTCGATCCAGCTCCGCCGCGGTCCCAACGTGGTCGGCCCGTTCGGCCTGCTGCAGCCCATGGCCGACGGCCTGAAGCTGGTGCTGAAGGAGACCATCGTCCCGTCGAGCGCCAACGGCGTGCTGTTCATCATCGCGCCCATGATCGCCTTCATGACGGCGCTGATCGCCTGGGCGGTCGTTCCGTTCGACGACGGCTGGGTCATCGCCGACATCAATGTCGGCATTCTCTATCTCTTCGCGATCTCGTCACTTGGCGTCTACGGCATCATTATCGCGGGCTGGGCGTCGAACTCGAAGTACGCCTTCCTGGGCGCGCTGCGCTCGGCGGCGCAGATGGTGTCCTACGAGGTCTCGATCGGCTTTGTGCTGGTCACCGTCCTGCTCTGCGTCGGCTCTCTCAACCTCTCGAAGGTCGTGCTCGCCCAATCCGGCTGGTTCTTCAACTGGTTCTGGCTGCCGCTGCTGCCGATGTTCGTGATCTTCTTCGTGTCGGCGCTGGCGGAGACCAACCGCACGCCATTCGACCTGCCGATGTCGGAGGCCGAGCTGGTGGCGGGCTTCCATACCGAATACTCGGCCATGACGTTCGGCCTGTTCTTCCTCGGCGAATACGCCAACATGATCCTGCTGTCGGCGCTGGGCTCGGTGCTGTTCCTGGGCGGCTGGATGTCGCCCATCCCGTACGCGCCCTTCACCTGGGTCCCCGGCGTCATCTGGTTCGCGCTGAAGATCGCGTTCCTGTTGTTCGTGTTCTCATGGACCAAGGGAACGCTGCCCCGTTACCGCTACGACCAACTGATGCGGCTGGGCTGGAAGGTCTTCCTGCCCGTGTCGCTGGGCTGGCTCGTCCTCACCGCCGCCGTGCTGCAGTTCGGCGGTTGGGTTCCGAAGCTGTAGGGAGCAGCAGAAATGGCCTCTCTCGACCGTACCGCGCGTTCGTTCCTGCTGTCGGAGCTGGTGGCAGGCTTCGCGCTCACCTTGAAGTACATGTTCAAACCCAAGGTGACGGTGAACTACCCCTACGAAAAGGGACCACTCGGCCCGCGCTTCCGCGGCGAACATGCGCTGCGCCGCTATCCCAACGGCGAGGAACGCTGCATCGCCTGCAAGCTCTGCGAGGCGTTTTGCCCGGCCCAGGCCATCACCATCGAGGCCGAGCCGCGCGACGATGGCTGCCGGCGCACGACGCGCTACGACATCGACATGACCAAGTGCATCTACTGCGGCTTCTGCCAGGAAGCCTGCCCGGTCGATGCCATCGTCGAGGGGCCGAACTTCGAGTTCTCGACCGAGACCCGAGAAGAGCTGATGTACAACAAGGAGAAGCTGCTCGCGAACGGCGACCGCTGGGAGCCGACCATCGCCGCCAACCTCCAGTCCGACGCGCCGTATCGGTGAGCCGGCGGGGTAGGGGGAGACAATGATTCTTCAGGCTCTGGCCTTCTATGTTTTCGCGTTCGTGGTCATGGCGTCCGCCGCCATGGTCGTGGTGTCGCGCAATCCCGTCTATTCGGTGCTGTTCCTGATCCTGGCCTTCTTCAACGCCGCCGCGCTGTTCGTGCTGATCGGCGCGGAGTTCATCGCCATGATCCTGATCATCGTCTATGTCGGCGCCGTGGCCGTGCTGTGCCTGTTCGTGGTCATGATGCTCGACATCAACCTGACGGAGCTGCGCGAAGGCTTTCTGAAATATCTGCCGGTCGGCGCGCTGATCGGCGTGGTGCTGCTGGCCGAGATCCTGTTGGGGCTCGGCGTGATCGGCAGCACGCCGACCAGCCTGGCCGCGCTGGGCAAGGCCGGACCGCAGGTGCTGGCGATCGACAATACCCGCGCCATCGGCCGCGTGCTCTACACCCAGTACTTCTATCTCTTCCAGGTCGCGGGGCTGGTCCTGCTGGTCGCCATGATCGGTGCCATCGTGCTGACGCTCCGTACCCGTCCTGGCGTGCGCCGCCAGAGGGTCAGCGAGCAGCTCTACCGGCCCAAGGACGACGCCATCACCGTGGTCAAGGTGCCGAGCCGGGGAGGCGTGTGATGTTGATCGGGCTCGGCCACTACCTGTTCGTCGCCGCGGTGCTCTTCACGCTCGGCATCCTGGGCATCTTCCTGAACCGCAAGAACGTCATCGTCATCCTGATGTGCGTCGAGCTGATGCTGCTCGCGGTCAATATCAACCTCGTCGCCTTCTCGGTCTTCCAGGGCAATGTCGTGGGCCAGATCTTCGCCATGCTGGTTCTGACCGTGGCCGCCGCCGAGGCGGCAATCGGCCTTGCCATCCTCGTGGTCTATTTCCGCAACCGCGGGACCATCGAGGTCGAAGACATCAACGTGATGAAGGGCTAGGGGCGCCGCGTCATGGATCTCGCCATCAAGCTCATCGTCCTGCTGCCACTGCTGGCCGCTGCCATCGCCGGGCTGTTCTGCCGGGTGATCGGCGACCGGCCGGCGCAGATCGTCACCTGCGCGGCGCTGCTGATCGCTGCCGCGCTGTCGATCTTCGTCTTCGTCAAGATCGGCTTCGGTCCGGAGAACGCCAAGCTGGTCGTGGTGAAGCTCTTCACCTGGATCGATTCCGGCACCCTCGACGTCGCCTGGTCGCTACGCGTCGACACGCTGACGGCGGTCATGCTGATCGTCGTCACCGGCGTGTCGTCGATGGTCCATGTCTATTCGATCGGCTACATGGCGGAGGATCCCAGCATCCCCCGGTTCATGTCCTACCTGAGCCTGTTCACGTTCTTCATGCTGATGCTGGTGACGTCGGACAACCTGGTGCAGCTATTCTTCGGCTGGGAGGGCGTGGGTCTGGCGTCCTACCTGCTGATCGGCTTCTGGTACGACAAGCCGTCGGCGAACGCCGCCGCCATCAAGGCCTTCATCGTCAACCGCGTCGGCGACTTCGGCTTTGCGCTGGGCATCTTCGCCGTCTGGATGCTGTCGGGTTCGGTGAACTTCGCCGAGATCTTTACCAAGGCGCCCGAGATCGCGCAGATGCGCATCCACTTCCTCGGCATGGACCTGCCGGCGCTCGAGACCGCCTGCCTGCTGCTGTTCGTCGGCGCCATGGGCAAGTCTGCCCAGCTCGGCCTGCACACCTGGCTACCGGATGCCATGGAAGGCCCGACGCCGGTCTCCGCCCTGATCCATGCCGCCACGATGGTGACGGCCGGCGTGTTCATGGTCTGCCGCCTGTCGCCCTTGTTCGAGCTGGCGCCGAGCGCTTCGATGGTCGTCACCCTGATCGGCGCCGCGACGGCGTTCTTCGCCGCCACGATCGGCCTCACCCAGTTCGACATCAAGCGGGTGGTCGCCTATTCGACCTGCAGCCAGCTCGGTTACATGTTCTTCGCCGCCGGTGTCGGCTCCTACTCGGCGGCGATGTTTCACCTGACGACCCATGCCTTCTTCAAGGCGCTGCTGTTCCTGGGTTCGGGCTCGGTCATCATGGCCCTGCACCACGAGCAGGACATGCGCAAGATGGGCGGCGTCAAGGAGAAGACGCCGCAGACCTTCTATCTGATGTGGGTCGGCACCCTGGCGCTGTCGGGCATCGGCATACCGTTCCTGCTCGGCAACGGCATCGGCTTCGCCGGCTTCTACTCCAAGGACATCATGCTCGAATCGGCCTACGGCGTGCATACGACGGTGGGCCTGATTGCCTTCTGGCTGGGCACGATCGCGGCCGGCCTGACGGCGTTCTATTCGACCCGACTGATGTTCATGACCTTCTACGGCAAGTACCGCGGCGACCATCACACCTGGGATCACGCCCATGAATCGCCTGCCGTCGTCCTGATCCCGCTCTACGTGCTGGGCGCCGGCGCGGCCCTGTCGGGCTTCATCGCCTACGACTGGTTCGTCGGCCACGACTGGCAGCACTTCTGGGGCAGCTCGATCGCCGTCAAGGCGACCGAGGAGGTGCTGCATCACGCCCACGAGGTGCCGCTGTGGGTGAAGCTGGCGCCGCTGGTCTTCGCGCTGTCGGGCATCGCGCTGAGCTACCTGTACTACATCGCCATGCCCTGGCTGCCTGACGCCACGGTCAGGACATTCAGCGGCCTGCACGCGCTGTTCTACAACAAGTGGTACTTCGACGAGATCTACGACGCGATGCTCGTCCAGCCGGCGCTCAGGATCGGCCGCTTCTTCTGGAAGAAGGGCGACGGCGCCACCATCGACGGGCTCGGCGCCGACAACATCGCGGCGCGCGCCCAGGACATGGCCGGCGTGCTGATGCGCTTCCAGTCGGGCTACCTGTACCACTACGCCTTCGTGATGCTGGTCGGTGTCGCCGCCCTCGTCACCTACTTCATGTTCGTTAGGTAGGGCGATGACGAGCTGGCCTATCCTCTCGCTGATCACCTTCCTGCCCCTGGTGGGGGCGTTCTTCTGCCTGATCGTCAACGGGCCGAAGGAGGCGGTGGAGCGCAACTGCCGCAGCATTGCGCTCGTCACCTCGACGGTGACCTTCCTGATCTCGCTGGTCCTGTGGGCGCGCTTCGACTCCACCAAGGCGGGCTTCCAGTTCGAGGAGAAGCTCGACTGGGTCCCGGCGCTGGGCATCGGCTACCACATGGGCATCGACGGCATCTCGCTGTTCTTCGTCCTGCTGTCGACGCTGCTGACGCCGATCTGCATCCTGGCGAGCTGGGAATCGGTCCATGTGCGCGTCAAGGAGTACATGGTCGCCTTCCTGATCCTCGAGACCTTCATGGTCGGCATGTTCTGCGCCCTCGACCTGGCGCTGTTCTATGTCTTCTTCGAGGGCGTGCTGATCCCGATGTTCCTGATCATCGGCGTCTGGGGCGGCCCGCGGCGCGTCTATGCCGCCTTCAAGTTCTTCCTCTACACGCTGCTCGGCTCCGTGCTGATGCTGCTCGCCATCATCGCCATCTACTGGCAGCTCGGCACCAGCGACCTCGTGGTGGCGATGGAGCGCCTGCAGCTGCCGTTCACCTGGCAGTGCTATCTGTGGCTCGCCTTCTTCGCCTCGTTCGCCGTCAAGGTGCCGATGTGGCCGGTCCATACCTGGCTGCCCGACGCCCACGTCGAGGCGCCGACGGCGGGCTCGGTGATCCTGGCCGGCGTGCTGCTGAAGATGGGCGGCTACGGCTTCCTCAGGCTCTCCATCCCGCTGCTGCCCGAGGCGACGCAGTACTTCGCGCCGCTGATCTTCGGCCTCTCGATCGTGGCCGTGATCTACACCTCGTTGGTGGCGCTGGTGCAGGAGGACATGAAGAAGCTGATCGCCTATTCGTCGGTCGCCCACATGGGCTTCGTGACGATCGGCGCCTTCGTGCTGAACATCCAGGGCGTCCAGGGCTCGCTGTTCCAGATGCTGAGCCACGGCATCGTCTCTGCTGCGCTCTTCCTCTGCGTCGGTGTGGTCTACGACCGCATGCACACCCGAGAGATCGCAGCCTACGGCGGCCTGGTCCATCGCATGCCGCGCTATGCCTTCACCTTCATGGTGTTCACCCTGGCGAGCGTCGGCTTGCCCGGTCTGTCGGGCTTCGTTGGCGAGTTCCTGGTCCTTGTCGGCGCCTTCAAGGCCAACACCTGGGTGGCGACCCTGGCGGCGACCGGCCTGATCCTGGGTGCGGCCTACGCGCTCTGGCTCTACCGCAAGATCATCTTCGGCGAGCTCACCAAGGATTCGCTGAAGGGCATCCTCGACATGAACCGCCGCGAGATCGCGGTGTTCCTGCCGCTGCTGCTGCTCAGCCTCTGGATGGGCATCTATCCCGCCTCCTTCCTCGATCCCATGGCAGCCTCGGTCGACAAGCTGGTCGGCGACTACCAGGCAGCCATCAAGCTCGCCCGCACGGCGGCGTTGCCGTGACCCGGGAGTGACGAACATGGTTGTCGGTCTCGAATCCTGGACCCTGGCGCGGCCGGAGCTGTTCCTCGCGGCGGTCACCGCCTTGCTGCTGATCTACGGCGTGGTGCGCGGCGAGGCCTCGTCGGCCTTCGTGTCGGTGGGCACCACGCTGGCGCTGCTGGTCACGGCGGTCCTGCTGTTCGTGCCTTTCCGGGAAGGCACGGCCTTCGCCTCCTTGTTCATCGTCGATCGCCTGACCGCGACGATGAAGGCGCTGTTGCTGCTGGGCGCGGCGATCTCGATTTTGATGTCGCGGCCGTACTTCGAGCAGGTCAAGGCGTGGCGCTTCGAATATCCGCTGCTGGTGGCGCTGGCCAGCCTCGGCATGATGCTGATGGTCTCGGCCAACGACCTGATGTCGCTTTATGTCGGCCTCGAGCTGCAGTCGCTGGCGCTCTATGTCATTGCGGCCTTCCAGCGCGACAGCGAGCGCTCGACCGAAGCGGGTGTGAAGTACTTCGTCCTCGGCTCCGTGGCGTCCGGCATGCTGCTGTTCGGCGCCTCGCTGATCTACGGCTTCTGCGGCGGCACGGCGTTCGTCGAGATCTCCAAGGCCCTGATCGACGGCAAGGGCGCGGAGAGCGGCGTCATCGTCGGGCTGGTGTTCGTGATCGCGGGCCTTGCCTTCAAGGTCTCGGCCGTGCCCTTCCACATGTGGACGCCCGATGTCTACGAGGGCGCGCCCACACCGGTGACGGCGTTCTTCGCCACTGCGACGAAGGTCGCCGGCGTTTCGCTGCTGGTCTCCGTCCTGATGGGCCCGTTCAAGCCGCTGTTCGCCCAGTGGCAGCAGATCATCGTGGTCGCGTCGATCCTGTCGATGGGACTCGGCGCCTTCGCCGCGCTGCGCCAGCAGAACATCAAGCGGCTGATGGCCTATTCGTCGATCGGCAATATCGGCTACATCCTGCTGGGCGTGGCGAGCGGCAGCGAGAAGGGCATCCAGGCGGTAGTCTTCTACCTCGCCATCTACGTCGTCATGACGATGGGCGTGTTCGCCACCATCCTGTTGATGAAGCGCCGCGGCGTCATGGTCGAGAGCATCGGCGATCTGGCAGGCCTGGCGCGCAGTCAGCCGATGATGGCCTTCGCCATGCTGCTGTTCATGTTTTCGCTGGCCGGTATCCCGCCGCTCGCGGGCTTCTGGGGCAAGCTCTACATCTTCATGGCGGCCGTCGAAGCCAGCCTCTACTGGCCCGCCGTGCTCGGCGTGCTGGCCTCGGTGGTGGCGTCCTACTACTACTTGCGCATCGTCAAGGTCATGTACTTCGACGAGCCGGGCGATGCGCTCGACCAGCCGCTCTTCGGCGTCAACCGCGTCGTCGCCGTGGTGTCCGCCGTCATCGTCGCGGCGTTCTCGCTGGCGCCGCAGCCCTTGAGCGTTGTCGCCGCCGCCGCGGCCAAGGGCCTCTTCCCGTGAGTTCCGCACCCGTCCTGCCGGACGGGTGGCGGC
>JAEZHS010000323.1 GCA_023436825.1 Pseudomonadota bacterium
AATCACCGTCGACAATCTCATCGAGCGCTACGAGACGCAGTGTGACCCGCGACTCAACGCCAGCCAGGCGCTGGAACTGGCCTTCCTGCTCGCCGAGCAGCTCAAGGCCGAGCGCCTGTCCGTCGCCCGGGCACGACCGGCCGTCTAACGACGGCTCGGTCGGGGCCAGGGGAGGGCCTATGACACATCCATCAGACTATGCGCAGTCACCTGCGCTCTGGCGGGCCAGCTGGGAGAACTGGCAATGACGCATCCTGCCAATGGTGAGATCGAGCGATATACCGATCACTACTTCAACCGCTCGAAGCAGGTGATCGGCCGCTTCGGCGACGCTCGCGTGACCTACGCCATTTTCATGCGCCGTCCCGTGGTGTTCGCGCCGCGGCTGGCGCTGCAGTGGCTGGAGGAGCTTGGCCGCTCGCGCAACACCTCGGTCGATCTCGACCTGCGCTATGCCGAGGGCAAGTGGGTCGGCGCCGGCGAACCGATGATGTACATCACCGGCTCGTTCTTCCATCTCGTCGATCTCGAGACGATCTTCCTGCAGAAGCTGGGGCCGGCCTGCGTTGCCGCCTACAATGCCTGGACGATGTGCGCCGACATGCCCAAGTCGGCCTTCCTCGCCATGGATGCGCGCCACTGCGCAGGACAGGAGATGGCCGAGATGATGGCCTATGCCGCGTCGGTCGGCTCGGCGCGCGCCAAGCGCAAGGTGGGCGCCGTCGGCTTCATCGGCAATGCGACGCACGCCACGGCGCACTTCTTCGGCCGCGACCAGGGGCTCGGCACCATGCCGCATGCCCTGATCGGCTATGCCGGTTCGACCTTGCGCGCCGCCGAGATGTATCACGAGACCTTTCCCGGCGAGCCGATGACCGTGCTGGTCGACTACTTCGCCCGCGAGATCTCCGATTCGCTGGAGGTCTGCCGGCGCTTCCCCGACCTTGCCGCCAAGGGCATGCTGTCGTTCAGGCTCGACACGACCGGCGGTCGCTACATAGAGGGCCTCGATCCGGCGTCGTCGTATGCGGTGCTGGAGCGCTTCTCGCCCGAATCGATCCGCGGCTACCGCAGCGAAGAGGAGTTGCGCTATCTCGTCGGCACCGGCGTATCGGCGGCGGCGATCTTCCATCTGCGCGCCGAGCTCGACCGCGCGGGGTTCGACAAGGTCAAGATCGTCGCCTCGTCTGGCTTCGGCCCGGCCAAGTGCCGCATCATGGCCGAGGCCAAGGCGCCCATCGATGTGGTCGGCTCGGGCTCCTTCCTGCCGTCGAACTGGACTGAGACATACGCGACTGCCGACATCGTCGAATACAACGGCGAGAAGCGGGTCAAGATCGGTCGCGAGTTCCTGCATCGCAATCGTCCGAACGGCGCCGCCAAGCCGCTCTAGCGGGATAGAGCCCGCGTCGCGCGACCGGCGCCGTCATGCGGCCAAAGGTAAGCGGGAACTTGCGCATGGCAAGCGGCCGGCGGGAAGGTGATGCAATCCGCCTCGACTTGGAAGATTATCTCCGAGGAGGGTTCGATGACCCAGAAGCTCCCCAAGCGCGGTTGTCGGCCATGCACGCCGGATAGCGAAGAGCGATGACCGACAAGGTGAAACGGCGGTTGACCACCGTCCTGTGCGCCGATGTGCACGGATATTCCCGTCTCATGGAAGCAGATGAAGCGGGAACGTTGGCGACGCTGCGCCGCCATCGCGCCGCCATGGCGGGGTTGGTGGAGCGCCACGACGGGCGGATCGTCAACACCTGGGGCGATGCCGTGATCGCCGAGTTCGCGAGCGTCGTCGAGGCCGTGCAGTGCGCGGTCGAGATTCAGCAGGAGATATCCAGCCAGGAGCCGGACGCCACCCAGGCGCAGCGCATGCAGTTTCGCATCGGTATCAATCTGGGCGATGTGATGGTGGAGGGCCCCGACATCTATGGCGACGGGGTCAACATAGCGGCGCGGCTACAGGAGCTTGCCGAGCCCGGCGGCATCGTGGTTGCCGGCTCCGTTTACGAACAGGTGCACAACAAGTTGTCCGTCGGCTTCGACCATCTCGGCCAGCAGCAGATGAAGAACGTCGCTCCCGTGACCACCTATCGGGTGGCCATGGCCGGCGGCCCCGGTCGACGCGGCGTCACGGTCGGCGAAAGCTCCGAGCCCCGGGAGGATGCAGCCTCACGAGCCGGCGCTTCGGGCCTTCGCGACGAGACGTGGATGGGCGTCATTTCGCACTGGCTTTCGAAGCTGCCGCGCGACGTTGCAACGATGCTCGTCATTGCAGGATTTCTGATCCTGATCAATGTGTTCACCGGCCTGCACAGGATCTGGTTCCACTGGCCGGTCGCCGCATTGCTGTTCATTGTCATCATGCGGACACTGCGCCGGCGCAGACCCGAGTCGGACAGGAAGGAAGATCGTTGAGCGAGTCGCGCGTGAGACGGCTGTAATTCCCGCATGGCATGATCAGATCGGGAGGAAGACATGCTGAAGCTCTACTACGCGCCCGGCGCATGCTCGACGGCATCCCACATCGGACTGGAAGAGAGCGGCGCCAAGTACGACTCGCAGGCGCTGGCCTTTGCCAAGAGCGAGCAGAGGACGCCGGAGTACCTCAAGATCAACCCGCGCGGCCGCGTGCCGGCGCTGGTGATCGACGAGGGCACGATCGTCGAGAACACCGCAATCCTCGACTTCATCGCGTCGAAGTACGCTCCGCAACTGATGCCCAAGGACCCCGTCCAGCGGGCGCGGGCGATCTCGCTGATGGCGTGGTTCTCCAACAACGTTCACCCGTCCTTCACCCACATCTCGCGGCCCGAGCGCTTCGCCACCGACACCAAGGTGTTCGACCATCTGAAGGAGGTCGGCCGCACCAACTTCCACAACTGCCTGAAGGAGATCGACGGCATCATCGGCGACAAGCCGTGGATCCTGGGCAACCAGTTCAGTGTCGTCGATTGCTATGCCCTGGTGTTTTACGGCTGGGGCAAGCGCATCGGCCTGCCGGTGGAAGAGCTCAAGAACTACACCGCTTGGAAGGATCGCATGCTGGCCCGGCCGGCGGTGCGCCGCGTGCTCGAGCGCGAGCAGAACGTACTGGTGGCGGCATAGAGCGCAATCCGGCCGGGCAGGCGGTCTCTACCTGTTGATCCCGGTGATCGATCCGCTGATGGCGCGCGGGTCGCGCTTGGGCCAGCGCCCGGCTTCGACCTGGACGACGAAGTCGCCGACGATGCGATTGAACTGGTCCGGATCCTCGAGATTGATGG
>JAEZHS010000337.1 GCA_023436825.1 Pseudomonadota bacterium
CGCTACGCTCGGCTCCGGTCGGGATGACGGGGTTTTGCAGTCACATGCGATAGCCCTGCCCGCGAGGGGGGAGAGGAAATCGAGTCGACGAGGAAAGCTGTTTCAACGTGCATGAACGGTGCTCTAACATTCCTTACCATGTTCGCACTCACCCAGGGACTACGCCGCGCCGCCCAGACCAAGCCCAACGGCGCCTCGACACATTTTGGCGGTCGCCACCGGATCTGGCAGCAGACCATGGACAGGGTGAGCCGGGTCGCCGGCGCACTGGTCGCGCTGGGCGTGCGGCCCGGCGACCGCGTGGCGATCCTGGCCCTGAACAGCGACCGCTACTTCGAGCTGATGTATGCCATCCCCTGGATCGGCGCCGCCACGGTGCCGATCAACACGCGGCTGGCGGCACCGGAGATCGAGTACATCCTGTCCGACTCGGGCGCCGTGGCGCTGTTCATCGACACCGCCATGTCCCACCACCTCACACCGCTCGAAGACAGGATGTCGAGCGTGCGCGAAGTGATCTGGCTCGACGACACGTCGGGGCCGGAAGGCCTGCTGCATTTCGAGGATCTCACCAACTACGACCCGGCGCCCGACGTCGGCGCCGCCAACGACGACCTGGCGGGCCTCTTCTACACCGGCGGCACCACGGGACGCTCCAAGGGGGTGATGCTCACCCACACCAACCTGGTGGCGAACGCCTTGAACGGCATCGCCGGCATCGGCTTCACCGGCGACACGGCCTACATCCATTCAGGGCCGATGTTCCATCTCGCCGACGGCGCATCGACCTTCGGCGTCACCATGGCCGGCGGTCGCCACGCCTTCGTACCCCGCTTCGAGCCGGTCGAGGTCCTGCAGACCATCCAGAGCGAGAAGGTGACGCACGCGCAGTTCGTTCCGACGATGATCAACATGATCGTCAACCATCCGCGCTTCGCCGAGTTCGACATCCGCACGCTCGCATTCATCCTCTACGGTGCCTCGCCGATGCCCGAGGGCGTGCTGCGCAAGGCCATGCAGGTGATGCCGCACGTCAAGCTGATGCACGCCTACGGCATGACGGAGGCGGCGCCGATCGTCACCCTGCTCGACCCGCGCTACACGACGCTCGACGGGCCGTTCGCCGGCAAGCTGAAGTCGTGCGGCCAGGCGGCGCTGGGCTGCGAGATCAAGGTGGTCGACGCCAACCGGGAAGAAGTGCCGCGCGGCACGGCTGGCGAGCTCGCGATCCGCGGCGCCAACATCATGAAGGGCTACTGGAACAAGCCGGCCGAGACGGAGGCCGTGCTGAAGGACGGCTGGTACTACTCGGGCGACGGCGCCTATATGGACGACCAGGGCTTCGTCTACATCGTCGACCGCCTGAAGGACATGATCATCTCGGGCGGCGAGAACGTCTACTCGGCCGAGGTCGAGAACGCGATCTCGCTGCACGCCGGCGTCAGCGAAGTCGCGGTGATCGGCGTGCCCGACGAGCGCTGGGGCGAGCGCGTGCACGCCATCATCGTCCCCAAGGCGGGCGTCGTCCTCAGCGCCGACGACGTGATCGAGCACTGCCGTGGCCAGATCGCCGGATACAAATGCCCGCGCAGCATCGACTTCCGCGACATGCCGTTGCCGCTCTCGGGCGCCGGCAAGGTCCTGAAGCGCGAGCTGCGCGAACCCTACTGGAAGGGCTTCACCAAGTCGGTGAACTAGGAGCGCTGTTCCTTGCCGTGTGGAAAGATCAGCGACTGCAGGAAGCTCAGCACGTACCAGACCGCCAGGAAGGCCAGGCACTCGAGCGCGAAGCTCTTGAACTTGAAGAAGAACTCGGCGATGCCGAAGGCGATGAGGAACGGTACTGCCTCCTGCTTCGCCGCAACGAGAAGACCGAGATCCTTGATGAGTGAGAACACTATATCCCCCGTTTCCAGAACGACGCATCATTGAAGGCGCACTGCCCTTCGAATTCAAGTCAATCCGAGATGCCCGCCATCCCCTACTACGACTGGATCGCCCATCATGCCGGCCGCCGGCCGACCCGGCTTGCGATCCACGACCTCCAGACGGCCCGCAAGTTCACCTATGCCGACCTCCATGCCCGCACCGACAGGCTGGCGGCCGCACTCGCAGCGAGAGGCATCGGCAGGGGCGACCGCGTGGCCTTGCTCGCACCCAACTGCGCCGAATACTTCGAGCTGCAATTCGCCTGCGGGCGGCTCGGCGCCATCATGCTGCCGCTCAACTGGCGACTCGCCGTGCCGGAGCTGCAGTACATCCTGCGCGATTCGACGCCGTCGCTCCTCATCCACGACAGCAGCTTTGCAGATCAGGCGCGCCAGCTGTCGACTGAGCTGCTGGAGATCGATCACGACCGCGCGGGAAGCTCCTACGAGCAGGCGCTGGCGTCGGCGCCGCCACCTGCCCCGCCGGTCGCGCTCAGCCACGATGACATCGCCATGGTGATGTACACCTCGGGCACGACCGGCCATCCCAAGGGCGCCATCATCACGCACGGCATGAACTTCTGGAACTGCGTAAACCTCGGCATCCCGGCCATGATCACGCCGGAGACCGTGCAGCTCGTGATCCTGCCGCTGTTCCACACCGGCGGCCTCAATTGCTACGCCAATCCCGTGCTGCACGCCGGCGGCACGATCCTGGTGATGCGCGCCTTCGATCCCGGCGCCGCGCTCGACTGCATCTCCGATCCGGCGCTCGGCATCACCCACTTCTTCGGCGTGCCGGCGCCCTACCAGTTCATGATGCAGCATCCCAAATTCCAGGGCGCGGACCTGTCGCGCCTCAGGATCGCCGGCGTCGGCGGTGCGCCGTGTGCGCTCGCCATCCTGGAGGGATGGAGCGCCCGCGGCGTGCCGCTGGTGCAAGGCTGGGGCATGACCGAGACCAGCCCCGCCGGCACCATGCTCGATGCCGCCGACGCCATCCGCAAGGTCGGCTCGGCCGGCAAGGCGCTGATGCACACCGCCATCCGCATCGTCGACGACGAAGGCAACGACGTGCCGGCGGGCGGCATCGGCGAGCTGCTGATCAAGGGTCCCAACATCACACCCGGCTATTGGAACAAGCCCGAGGCCACGGCCACGGCGTTCACCGACGGCTGGCTGCATACGGGCGACGCCGCGCGCCAGGATGAGGAAGGCTTTGTCTATATCGTCGACCGCTGGAAGGACATGTATATCTCGGGCGGCGAGAACGTTTATCCGGCCGAGGTCGAGAACGTCCTGTTCCAGCTCCCGGGCGTCGCCGACGCCGCGATCATCGGCGTGCCCAACGAACGCTGGGGCGAGGTCGGACTGGCGATCATCGTGCGCAGCACGGGCGAGATGCTGGAGGAAGCCGATGTCATCCGCCACTGCCTCAGCAAGCTCGCCAAGTTCAAGGTGCCGCAGTCGGTCGCCTTCGTCGACGTCCTGCCGCGCAACGCCACCGGAAAGGTCCTGAAACGCGAGCTGCGCGCCCAGTTCGTCGGCTCGGGCAGGCCGGCGATCACTTAGGAGCCTTCTTCCCCAGCGAAGCTGGGGAATCGATGTCGCCCATGAGCCCTCCGCCCGCTACGCGGGCACCTCCCCATCGAAGACGACGGGGAGGCAAGCCTTCTAAACCAGCGGCACATAATCGTACTCGCCCACGCCCTGCAGGATCAGGAAGGTAAGCGAGGTCTTGCCGGCGTTGGTTACCAGGTGCGGCCGGCCGGGCGCCGCTACGAAGGTCTCGCCGGGCTTCAGGCGCACCTCTTCCTTGGGCTGCTGCAGGAACAGCCGCATCTCGCCTTCCAGGACGTAGAACGTATCGCTGATGTTGGTGTGATAGTGCCAGGGCACGGTCTGCGTCGGCGAGAGCTGCAGCTCGCTGATGCGGAAGCCGGGACGCTCGGCGTGGCGGTCGCGACGCTCCACCTCGTACAGATGGCTGGCATCCTTGACGGGCTGAAGTCTGCGTTCGGCCTTCATCATCGATCCATCCTTTCACAAGGGATCGGGACCCATTATGAACCTCCGCATGATCACGATCTACGGCGTCCACCGCTCCCGCGCTTCGCGCAACATCTGGCTGGCCCACGAGCTCGGCATCCCCTTCAAGCTGGTGCCGGTGATCCAGCGTTATCGCCTCAAGGAGCCGATTCCGGCGGACGTGGTGCACACCAAGTCGCCGTCATTTCTCGAGGTCAATCCCAACGGCCACATACCGACCCTGGAGGATGACGGCTTCGTGCTGCACGAATCGCTCGCCATCAATCTCTATCTCGCCAGGAAGCATGGTGGTCCGCTGGCGCCATCCACTGTCGGAGAAGACGGCTTGATGAGCATGTGGTCGCTATGGGCCGCGACCGAAGTCGAGCCACATTCGCTGTCGATTGCGCAGAACGGTCCCACAGCCGATGTGATCGATGCCCTGCGCGCGCCCTTTGCGGTGCTGCAAAAAGCGCTCCCAAGCGGCTTCCTGGTCGGCGGTCGTTTCACGGTGGCTGACATAAACGTAGCGGAAGTCGTGCGTTATGCCGATGGCGCCACTCAGCTCTTCAACGAAGCCCCAAGAGTGAAGGCCTGGTTCGAAGCCTGTCGCGCCCGTCCGGCCTATCGCAGGATGTGGGACGCCCGTGAGAAGGAGCCGGCCTAAAAAGTCCGGCATTCCGCCTCTCGGGTGCTGTAGTCATGATGCAACGCGAAATGCCGATTCCCACAAGACGACGCATGGCCTAGGCTTGGCCAAGTGGCGAGTTTTCGAGACCGCCGCGGACCAGGTCGACGGCGGCCATGGCAGGCTCGGCGTGTATCGCCGTTCGGTCGCCGGCTAGGGGCAGAAGGTCTATGAGGATTCTCGCGGAAACGGCGGAGCGCAGCATCGTGACGGTGCTGGCGGTCGACACCGTCAATTCCACTGGCCATATCGCCGGCGATGATCCCGACGATGCCCAGGAACTGCTGGACCGCATCTTCGAGCATCTTGACGGGACGATCAGGCGGGCCGGCGGGCTGATGGTGAACTATTCGGGTGACGGCGGCATCGCCGTCTTCGGCTGGCCGACCTCGATGGAAGACCACGCCGACCGTGCCTGCGAGACGGGTTGGCTGATCCAGCATCCCGGCACGGAGGCCGGCCGCATTCGCGACGTACTCGATCGTCCCATCCGCTTCCGCGTCGGCATCCATTCGGGCCTGGTCGGCTTGCGACGCATGGACATGCAGATCGGATCGCGGCTCGATCCGGTCGGCGGTACCGTTCACATCGCCGCCGCCCTGCAGAAGATAGCGCCGCCCGACAGCATCTTCGTGAGCTCGAAGACCGTCGAACTGTGCCGCTCGGCGCTCGACCTGACGCCGCTCGAAGACGTCAAGATCCTGAAGCAGATCAATGCGAGCGCCTACAGCCTCTCCGGGCCGCCCCGCGCACGCGGCATCGGCGACAGCGTCTCGCGCAACTACCGCACCCCGCTGGTCGGCCGCCAACGCGAGCACGACACGGTGCGCCACGCACTCGCCCGTCAAGACCCCGGCTGCCGCGCCATCGCCGTGATCGGCGAACCGGGCATCGGCAAGAGCAGGCTCGCGGCCGCGATCGTTCAGGACGCGCAGCAAAGCAGCCAGCTCGTCCTGATCTTCCGGGGCGATTCCCAACGCCGCACGACGCCGTACTCGGCGGTGCGCTCGCTGATCCTCGCGGCCTCGTCGCTCAGCGAGACCGCGACGGACGATGACATCGTGGCCGCCCTGACCGCCGCTGGAATCGAACACGTCAAGGACGGCCCCCTGGCTACCGTGCTGCTGGCCAAGGCCGGCGGCGAAAGGTCGGGTCAATTGACACAGACCCAGGTCGCGCGGACGCTCGTGGAGGCCCTGACGAAACTGACCGCGGGCACGTCGACCCTGGTCGTGGTCGAGGACCTGCATCTCCTTGACCTCGAAAGCATCTACTGCCTGCGACTGATGGGCGAGAACACGGCGTGCGAGCCCTGTACGCTGCTGGTGACGGGACGACCCGAGTCTCTTGCCGAGGCCCGCGACATTGCCGCCACGGTCCTTCGCCTCGACCCTCTGCCGCGGGACGAGATGCGCGAGCTTGCCCATCGCCTGTGGCCGCCGGATGCGCCGCAACCGACCATCCTGGAGACAGTGCTCGACCGCGCGGATGGCGTGCCGTTCGTGCTCGAACAGATCGTACTGTCGATCCAGGACGCCTCCAGCGAGGGCGTCAACCTGGTGCCGCAGAGCGTCCAATCGGTGATCCACGCCCGCCTGAATCGCCTTCCGCCGGGAGCCAAGGAGTGCGCCCAGGCGCTGAGCGTGCTGGGCAACGAGGTCGAGATCGATGTCGCCTTGCACGTATTGAACAAGGATAGCGAAACGCTGCTGCGCGAATGTGCCGAGCTCGAGCGGCTGGAGATCGTCCAGCCGTCGATCGGCACGTCGATCCGCTTTCGTCACGCCATCGTCGCGGAGGCCTGTTCCGAGACGGTGCCGGGACCGCGGCGGCGGGAGCTGCATCGCGCGGCGATCGCCGCCATTACCGCGACCTATTCCGATCTCGGTGCACAACTCGAACGCCTGGCCTTCCATGCTGAAAGTGCGCGCAACGACGAGCAGGCCCTCGAGTATCTGTGGCGGGCCGGACTGCGCGCCCGCCGCAGCTCGTCAAGCGGCTCGCTCTTCCTGATCTTCCAGCGCGCGATGGAATGCGTCGAAAGGATCGGCGAACCGGCGGAAAGACGGTTCGTCGACTTCGTGTTGATGGCCTTCGCCCAGCTCCTGAATATCGGCGAGTTCAGCGAGATGACCCCGTACCTGCCGCGCGCCCTGGAGCTCGCCCAGCGCCAGGATCGGCCGGACAGGGTCTGCGCCGCTTTGTGCCATATGGGCCTGGTAAGCTGGTTCAAGGGCCGCTATGTCGACTGCCGCGAGCAGAGCGAAAGGGCGCTGGCGATCGCCACCGAACTCGACAATCTTCCCCTGAAATTCAGCGCCAAGTTCATGCTGGCCAGCGCCCTCTACGGAATGGGAGAGATCGAGCGGGCGATCGACATGCAGCTCGAGCTGAGCGAGACGTTCGACGGCGCGCTCGAGACGATCCGCCTGGGGGCCGCTGCCATTCCTGGCTCGATCGTCCGCGCCTACCTCGGCTGGTTCATGATGGAAGTGGGCCGCTACGAGGAAGGGCTGAGCCATGCAGAAAAGGCCCTGGAGATCGCCACACGGGAAGGCGAGCCCTACTCCGAGCTTCTTGCCCGGCTGGGCCTGGGCCGCAACCTGCTGAAGCTGCGGCGTGACCGTGATGCCGCGGATTGCCTGCAAGTCGCGATCAATCTCGTCGATCAATACGGTTACGATCCGGCCTTGCCGCACGCCGTCGGCCTGCTGGCGAGCGCGCTGGCCCGGACAGGAGAGCCGGCGAAAGCCGTATGGGCCGTCGAGGCGTGGCTCGCGCGCGGCCTGCAGGACCGCACCGGCCGGCTCGAGCTCTACTACCTGAACGCGGGTTACGCAGAGGCGCTGGCCCAGCTGGGATCGTCGTCCGATGCTCTCGCCGCGATCGATCGCGCACTCGATGTCGCGCGCAACATCTGCAACCCATGCCTGATCGTGCAGGGTCTCGGCGTACGTGCCGGCCTGCTGGCGGCGTTCGAGCCCGACTCGCCGCAGATTTCCGCCGACCTCGCCGAACAGACCAGCCTCTGCCGGCGATACGGCCTGGTTGCCGACGAAGAGCTCAGGTTTTCTTCGGCCAGTCCGGCAGAATACTGACGAAGCGTGTCGAGAAGCCGATATTCACCTGCGCGAACTTCTTGAGCTCGCCGCCCGCGCCGGCGACCTTCTTCAGCCCTTTCAATCGCCCTGCCGCCTTGAGGCACTCCGTCAGGAGATAGCGCGCAAGCTTGTCCCTGCCCCAGCAGAGACGGCCGGTCGAGCCGGCGTCGCCGAACAGCAGATAGTCGCCCATATCACGCTTCGGCCCCGGAAGAATGGGATCGAGCGAGAACTGCTTGGGCTCCGGAAAGGCGACGGGATCGAAGCATGCCGCGCCGATGAGCGCGGCAATCCAGTCGCCCTTGCGGACCATGTCCTTGCCGTACTGCTCGTCCTGATTGGCGTGCCGCATCAGCAGCTTGACGGTCGGATTGAGACGCCAGGTCTCGTAGAGCAGGCGCTCGATGCCTTCGTCGAACTTCGCCTGCGACGGCGTCACCTTCATGAGCAGCTGGATGAGCGACGGCAGATCGATGCCGGCGCTCAGCGCCGTATGGACGACCGCGCCCAGCGTCGCCGGAATGACGATCGCCGAGCTCGCCACTTCCAGCAGCAGCATGCGGACCAAGGCGTAGTAGACGTCGACCGGAACGGGGGTCGGCAGCGCCGGATTCGTGAACGCCGCCTCCAGATCGACGAATGCCGCCAGCAGGTTGGTATGTGGCTTGGGACGCTGCGCCCTCGCCTTTGCGATCAGCAGGTCGATATGCGTCAGGTATTCCCGGCCGGCCTGCACGCCGAGCGCCTTCAGCTCCGCCTGCTGCAGGTAGTTGCCGACGATGTCGACGAACATCAGGATCGACCAGACCTGCCATGTCGTAAGGCCAACGTCGTCGGGTTTGCCGGCCTTGATGGCGAGAAGCCAATCCGGGTCGATCTGGGTCAGATGCTGGCGCGAGAAGCGCAGGGCAACGGCCATTTCGGTCAGCCAGTCCGGACCGGGCGTACCGAACAGCTCACTGATGACGTTGTAGGTCGGCACGGATCCCAGGTCATGGACGATATCGATCGTCCTGCGGGACGCCGTTCGCCGCAGCGTCGCCTCGATGCTGAGCTTCGTGATTCGCGCCAGGCGCAGATAAACGGACTCCTCGGCCGACAGCTTTGCCCAGCCGGCCTCCAGGATCTTGATCATGAGCGCGCGCTTGGCGCCGGTGGCTGCATCCGGCTGGGTGCTGACGATCATGTCCAGCCCGGTACTCATGGTCCGGACAGCCTCCTGGTAGTGGACCACCGAGGTGATCATCTCGTTGCTCGCATTGGTCCGCATGCCGAGCGCCTGCTTGACGTGCTGAACGCGAGCCACGAAAGCGACCGGCGCGGCACCGGGATCGCCAGCAACGGCCGACGGCATCCCGACACGCACGACGTCCTTTGCTCCTGCGAAGATCTGGCCGGCGAAGCCCTTGATCCGCTCCTCGCTGAGGAGCGTGGGAGTCGTGGCGTCGCCCATGCTGTAGCCCTCATAGGGCAACTCTTCGGGAATGCCGAACTTCTCGCCTTGCGCGATCTCGCGCATGGCCTTGACGCCAGGAGCGAAGAAATAGTCGCCGCCGCGCGTGATGACAAAAGGCGGCAGTCCCGTGACCGGCGACACGGCGCCGCTCTCGAGGAAGGAATCGGTCGGCCTGCCGAGATTGGCGCCGGTCAAGGGACAACGATTGAGGCCGGCCTGGCCCAGGATCTCGCCCTTGTTGATCCAGTCCGCCTGTATCACCTCGAACTGCAGGTCCAGTCGCGAGTTGGCGGCGATGAACAGCAGGCCTCGCTTGCGGCCATCGCCCGGTGAATCCATCGGCAGCAGGGAGCCGCCATAGGCCATGCCGCGGCGCAGGATGCGATGGCGGCGCACGTCGTTGGTGCCGCCGATGTCGCGTGGATTGGACCGCCGGATATGTGCTCCGAGAGGGCAACGCAGGCCTTTCGGGTCGTCGGCAGCGTAGCGGAAATCATTGAGAAGCCCGTCCGGATCGCGTCCCAGATCCCGCGGCGCGTCAGGCGCCACCGTCAGCGGAGTACCGTTTGGCCAGCGTCCGACGAACTGCGCAGCGAGCTTGTCCTGGGCAGCGCGGTCCCCCGGCCGCTGTCTTCCCAAGAACGCACGAAACGCTGCAACGTCCTGCTCGAGCTTGCGGAAGACCAGGAACGTGCTGCCCTCGCGCAGCGACGGGTGAACGGGGAGATCGTGCTCGTTGCCGTCCTCATCCCGTTCACTGAGGTAGATCTCGCCATGGGCGACCGGCGTCCAGGTGCGGTTGCGGCTCGGCGTGCCGCCGCCCGGCAGCGGATCCTTCAGGCTCATGTCGACGAACGGCTGGCTGATGCCGTCGCGAAACCCGAAATGCTCCATACGGTACGGCGGGCGGACGACCTGCCCGTTCTTGTCGACCTCGTAGGGATCTTCACCGAGCTCGATATGCAGGATTTCGATACCCAGCGGCAGGCACAAGAGCGTCAGGATGGTGCGCAGCATCTCGCCCCAGCCGTTGGTGCCGGTACTGTCGTTGAAGGCGCTCACATCGTCGCGCAGCCGGCGGCGAAAATCCTCCGAGAGCGGCTGGTCCTCGCTATCGGCGAGATAGCCGCCGGTGAAATAGCCATGCACGCAGTCGAGGCCGAGGACACCCTCCCAGTTCTCCGGCGCGCTCGGCCCGACGTCGCCGAGCCGCTCGGCACGCGCGGCCATGCCTTGCCTGAAGGCTTCGGGGAAAGAAGCGAGCGTCGGCTCGCTCAGTTGCAGCGCCTTCAGGCCCGGGAAAGTGAAGGCGAAATTGATCGGAACCGGATCCCACTGTTTCTCGACTTGGTCACCGTCCCGCTTCAGCCCCGTTTCGACGGCTTCGCTGCGCAGCACCGGAGGTCGGACGACACCGTCCTTCGGTGCGGCCTGAGCCGGCGCGAACTGCCGGATCAGTTCGTAGACGAATGCGCCAAGCAAGCCGCCTGACAGCGCCTTGCGGCCTGCGTCAGCGGCTGAATCGCCGAACCTTGCCACGAAGGCGTTGAAGTTGTCGGGGTTCGAAAGCGTGACATACGCCGCCCGCGCCACGTCCGCCTTGATCGGCGTGGTGAAGCTTGCCGACAGCCGGGCCAATGCGCCCTTCGAAAAGTCCTCGATCGCCTGGAAGAGGAGCTCGCACGACTGTGGGGCGGGACCGGCCTGCGGAGGCATCTGGATGCCCGCTTTCTCGCACTCCGTCCTCAGGGTGTTCCAGAAGTCGTCCGATTTGGCCTCGATGAGGACCTTCAGCCAGTCCAGGAAGAGCTGCGCCGGGGCCAGCGGATCATCCAGCTTCGCCGGCGCGACGCCGGCCGCTGCCTTGGCATCGAGCGCGAGCGCGATCTGCTTCAGATTCGCCGCCAGCCGGCCCGTGGAAAGGATCCGGAAGAAGAAGAACAGCGACCAGTTGCGCGTCTTGCCGTCGACAAAGCGCGACGCCCGCCCGAGATGGGCCTGGACGGCCGTCGCGAGCCCGGAAGAAGCCGGCGGCAGCCGGCCTGCCTCGCCATCGTATGCCATGACCGTCCCCGCTCAGCTCTTCGATTTGTAGATGCCGCCAGGCGTCGGAAAATCGCTGGCGTGTTGCTGCGTCGTTGCCAGGAATTGATCGAACAGTTCGTCCAGGCACTCCACGCGTGATCCGCTTGCCGGGCGCACTTCGGCGACGAACTCGTCGAAGCGACGCTTGAAATCCTGGAGTTGCTTGATGCGCACCACCGAGAGGTCGCCATAGCGCGAGTAGAAGAGGTTGCTATCGATCTGGTACCGTTTGATCCAGGACCAGAATCCTTCGAAATCTCGCGTCGTGCCAAAGTCCTCGCAATTGCGGAACAGCGCGTCGAAGTCGTCGGCGATGAACTGGGCGATGTCGCGAAAGTAGACGCGGATGTCGCCGTCGAACTCGACGAGCGTCAGAAGCCACGAGCGAAATGTCGGCGGCTTTGCGTCGGGGGCGTCAAGCAGGACGTAATCGTCGATCGGCTTCGGTATCTTGCCCCTGGCGGTCTGGTCGTACTGCACGCCCGGCACGTCGGAATAGACCAGATACTGCTCGGGCCGGACGATGATCATCCTGCCGAAGTGAATGGTGCGGACCCTGTCGAGCTCTATCGGGATCCCCTGCTGGACCCGCGCCGTGAGATTGTCGATCGCCGACCGCAGCCTCTCTTCGTAGGTCCGGCGTTCGCCGAGAACCCGGCCGACCTTGATCGGCGACAGGACCGCGATCTCCGATACTTGACCGGCCGTCCTGGATTTCACCCAGTTGAGTGGCGTGGGAGGAGACATGGTTCGACCTAACCTGCTGTTGGCGTCATCGAGGATTTGGGCGGGCGCGGGTCGTGATCGTGGTCACGCGCGCCACCAGCGCCGGGCGCAAGACGACCCGGGACATTCGCAGCCAACGCCGACGCTCTTACGCCGGCACTTCCACCCGACAGCCGCATCCCCCGCTCCCCAGCGGCGCGGCTCGCTGCGGTTGAAGACCGGGCGCAGCCGCGACTACCAATACGGTAGGGCCAAGTCTAGCGGCGCTCCAGAACTCATCTGTGCGAAAAATCACAAAGCGAGCGCGAGTCGGTCGATCGACGGTGCAAAGCCGGCTTTTTCGTAAAAGCGACGGGCGTCTCGGTTGAAGGCATGGACCGCGACGCCGACATGGCTCGCTCCCTGCCCTCGCGACCAGTCTACAGTCGCTGCGACCAGCTGCCGGCCGATGCCCCGACTGCGATAGCCGGAACGGACGACCACATTGTCGAGCTCGATCACGTTGAGCGGCACGGCGCCGGAAAAGGCCGATGGCGGGCGCGTCAGCAGTACGGCCAGCCCCACGACACCGTGATCGACCTCCGCCACCAGCACCTCGAGCCCGGCCCGGCAAGCCATTGCTCGATCTGCTCGCGGGTGCGCGCCGGCCCGTCGAAGGGGCGAAAGCCGTCCGGCCGCGCCAGGCGATGGAAGTCGTCCAGCTCGTCGAACAGCGCGACCAGGACCTCGTAGTCGCCCATGGTCGCCTGGCGGATGTGGGCCGGCCGGCAGCTCACGCTGCCAGCACCAGCCGGTCGGCCGCGGTGGCGAAGCCGAAGCTCTCGTAGAAGCGCCTGGCGTCTCCCATGCCGACAACAGCCTCGACCTGCGCGGCACGGCGCTGGCGTGCCCATTCCACGACGGCCGCCAGCAGGCGCCGGCCGATCCGTTGGCCGCGCTGATCGGGATGCACCACCAGGTTGTCGACCTCGACCACCTTGTGCATGCCGCCGCTCGCCTTGGGCATGATGCGCGTCAGCAGCACGGCGACGCCGAGCACGCCCATCTCGCTCTGCGCCACCAAAAGCGTCGTGCCGGGCGTTTCCAGCCACGCCAGCACCTGCTCGCGGGCATGCGCGGGATCGTCGAGCAGCGCGACCAGCGCCTCGCAATCGCGCGGACCCGCCAGGCGCACGCGTATCGACGGCGGCAGCACTGTTCTGTCTTCAGCTTCCAAGATCGACATCTCGTCCTCCGTTTGCGGTCTCGCCACCGCCCGGAGGCCCTCTCCAGAAACACAGAAGCCGCCGGGAAGCGGCGGCTTCGTCAGGTCACAACCCTTCGCGCCGCCTATTTCAGCAGCGTAAAGTACCAACCCTTCTGGAGCAGGTTTGTAGCCATCGGCATTGTATAAGCCCGCGACGGTAGCACTGTCAACGCGAGCTCCAGTATCGTCGCGCCCATGAATGCGTCCCTCCCGACCGCCGCTCCCTGGTGGCGCCCCGACACCGGCGACAGGCTGATTATCCGCGGCGGCCGTCCCCTCTCCGGCACCTATCCGATCAGCGGCGCCAAGAATGCCGTGCTGCCGTTGATGGTGTCGGCCCTGCTGACACCGCATCTGGTGACACTGCGAAACGTCCCGGCCAATCTCGATGTCGCCGTCCTGGCGGCGCTGCTGCAGCGCCTGGGCTGCGACATGCAGTGGTCGACGAGCGAGCGAGGCCTCGCGGTGACGATCGCCGCCGATCGCGTCCAGCCGCAGCACATCGACCCCGAGCTGGTCACCCGCATGCGCGCCTCGGTGCTGCTGCTCGGCGGGTTGTTGGCCCGCTGCGGAGAGGCCGCCCTGCCGATGCCGGGCGGCGACGCCATCGGTCTGCGGGGCATCGATTTCCATGTCACGGGGCTGCGTGCCATGGGTGCCACGATCGAGCTCATCGACGGCACCATCCGCGCGACGGCACGAGACGGCCTCCGCGGCGCCGATATCCTGCTGCCCCAACCGTCGGTCGGCGCCACCGAGAATCTTCTGCTGGCGGCCGTTGCCGCGACGGGTACGACGACCATCCGCAATGCCGCCCGCGAACCGGAGATTGCCGACCTCGCTGCTTGCCTGATGGCGATGGGCGCCAGGATCACGGGACTTGGCACTCATGTCCTGTCGATCGAGGGCGGCGCGCTGCTGGCCGGCGCCGTCCACACCGTGCTGCCCGACCGCATCGAGTTCGGCACGCTTGCCGGTGCCGCCGCCCTGACCGATGGCGAACTGTTGCTACCGAACGGGCGCATCGACCTGCTCGGCGCGGCAGGGTCCTCCTTCGAGGCTGCCGGCGTCGCCCTGCAGGAAACGGGAAAAGGCGTCATCGCCCGCCGCGCCGCGACGGGTCTCCTTGGCATCGACATCACCACGCAGCCATATCCCGGCTTCGCCACCGATCTGCAGGCGCCGGCGATGGCGCTACTGACGATGGCATCGGGCGCCAGCGCCATCACCGAGACGATCTTCGAGCAGCGCTTTCGTCACGTCGACGAGCTGCGCAAGATGGGCGCCGACATCGTCGTGCGCGGCCGCACCGCACTGATCCGCGGCGTCGAGCGCCTGCGCGGCGCCTCGGTCACCTGCACCGACGTGCGGGCGGCTGCGGCGCTGGTGCTGGCCGGGCTCGGCGCAGCGGGAGAAACCACGCTGCACGGCCTCGACCATCTGGATCGCGGCTACGACGGCATGGCGACAAAGCTCGCCGCCTGCGGCGCAGATATAGCGCGCGGCTAGAACGTTATTGTGGCGTGATGGGGCAGCCCTTCGCCTTGCCCAGCCGATCGATCCGATCAGTCTTGGCCTGAAGCTGGTCGAGGTTCTTCTTGGCATCGTCGTCGTTCTTTACCGCCAGCAGCGCCGGAAGGAACAACGCGGCTCCGATATAGCCGGCAGCCTGATTTTGTCCGCGGTTCGCCAGGATGACTCCTTCGTACTGGCGGATCTGTGCTCTACTCTGCTCCGCCTCCTGTTGCAGGGCAGGACAGTCCATCCTGCCCTCGGGACTTTCGGCGTCGCCTGCCAGCAGTCGCTGCTCGGGCGGGAGGTGGCTGAGATCCGGCGGCAACGGCGGCGCATTGCGCGCGCAGCCGGCGATCAGCATCAGCAGGACGCCGACGATGGCGTTACTGCTTTTCATAGGCGATGGCCCGCCCCTTGCCATCGAGAGATCCCCAGCTCAACGCCGAGACGCCAACGGTGCCGTAACGAACCTGGATGACGGCGTCGGCACCGAGCTTGGCCGCCTGCTGACGCAACCTCTGGTTCACCATCTCGCGCGTGGGATCGGCGTTGAATAGAGCAGTCTTGTTGACCGTCACCGACACCTCGCCCAGCGACTTGTACGGCTTGTCGGTAACATCGCCTTCAAAGACCTGGATCTGGTCGACGGGTGTCGGCGCGCGTCCCGCTGCGGCAGCCTGAGGCGTCACCTGCGACGTCGACCATCCGTCGGCGCAGGCTCCGAGCGCTGCCAACAGGCAGGCGGCAATCACGACACGAATGCCGGCTGAGCGTCCCATGGTCTCCCCCCAAGCCATTTCATTGTTGGGCGACAACCTAATCGCAGGTTGCAGAGCACTCAACGAGATTTTGCAACTGATGATTGCTTCGCGCGGTGCGTGCTACACTAGTAGACGCTCGGGAATAGTCGCCAGGTGCGGGCACAATAGTCGTCGTAGCGCGACCCGAACTGCGAACGCAGCAGCGCTCCTCCGAACGGATGCGGGCGACCAGCGGAGGGATCATGAGCACCACGAGCAGCACGCCCGCAAGCGAGCGGAACGCCAGTGCCCAGCCCAGCGACAGCACGAGCAGGCCGAGGTAGCTCGGATTGCGGATGGTGCGATAGATGCCATCCGTCACCAGCGTGTGCCCTGGCTGAATGGCGACCAGTCCGCTGAAACGATGGCCGAGCACGAAGACCGGCCAAAGCCGCAGCACACCGCCACCGGCATAGAGGATGACGCCGATCCAACGGACTATGTCGCCGTCGATCGTCCAGAAGTCCTTGCGGTCGGTGTAAGCCGGCAGCCAGGCCGAGAGAAGGCCGATCACGCCAAGCGCACCGATGATCCATCGGTTGGAGCGATCCTCGCGCTCGCCGGCGCTGAGATTCGCGGAGCTGAACCAGGCAGCGACGGTCAGCGCCACTGTTACGACGACAAGCGCGGTGCGTGCCGGATCGCCGAAGAACGCGTCGATCCTGCCCCACCCGCTACGGGCTGAGCGCCGCGCGCGGCAGGTGGCTCGGCGACGGCACGACATTCGTCGTCGAGACCCAGACGCTCGGCAACGACGACGTCGCCCGGGTGACGTTCGTGTTCGGCGACAGGGCAGTCGACGTGAACTTCGAGGCGGCGGCCGGCTACAAGACGACGCTGAAGGGCCGGACCGACGATTGAGGCGGCCTACTCGGCCGCCACCGCCATCGCCTGCTTCAGGCCCGGCATGGTGAAGCCGAGCTTGTCGAGCCTGGCGATCATGTCCTTGCCGGCCTTCTCGTCGGTCTCGACCAGCGGCGGACGGACCGGCGTCCAGGCGGCGTCGCTGCCATAGTGGGCGATGCAGTACTTCAGCGCCGGGATCATGACGTAGCCCTGCATGACGCCGCGCACTTCGTTGATCCAGCCCTGCAGCTTCTCGCCCTCGGGCGTGGCGTACTTCTTGTAGGTCTCGGCGATCTTGCCCGGGTTGATGTTGGCCGTGGCGCTGATGCAGCCCACGCCGCCCGACTTGATGTTGTCGATCAGCGGCTTCTCGTTGCCCGAGAAGACGTCGAAGCCGTCCTTGGCGAAGGCGTCGATCATGCTCTTGGTGTGCGCCCAGTCGTCAGAGCTGTCCTTCATGCCGGCGATCTGCTTGGGATACGCCTTCATCAGCCGCTCGACCAGCTTGTGCGTGATCGGCACCGCCGACACTGGCGGGATGTGATAGAGATAGACGCGCAGCCGATCGTCGCCGACACGCTGCACGACCTCCGAGAAGAAGCGGAACAGCCCCTCCTCCGGCACGCCCTTGTAGTAGAACGGCGGCAGCATCAGCACGCCGCCGACGCCGAGCTTGGTGGCGTGCGCGCTCACTTCGGCGGCCTCGTTGATCGAGCAGGCACCGGTGCCGGGCATCATGCGATCGGTCGGCACGCCGGCCGAGACGATCGCCTCGAGGAGCCCCATGCGCTCCTTGGCCGACATCGAGTTGGCCTCCGAGTTGGTGCCGAACACCGCGAGCCCGCAATCCTGGCTGAGCAGCCACTTGCAATGCGCAATGAAGCGGCCGACGTCAGGCGACAGGTCGCGCTTGAAGGGGGTGACGACGGGCGAAAGAACGCCTTTGATCCGCGCTGCGGCCATGATTTGATTTCTCCGAGGAGTGGCGCGCCCTTATTGCAACGAAGCGCCGGAGACGTCCAGAGGAGCTTTGGCAGTGGCAGAAATCCTTCCCGCAGACGGCACGGCAGGCACCCTGATCGGCAGGGTCCAGGGGCCAGACGGACCCAGCGTGGTCGCCGTGCGTTCCGACGGCGTGTTCGACATCACCGCGGCCGCCCCGACCGTTTCCGACCTCTGCAATGCCGTCGACCCGGTGGCGATTGCCCGCAGCAAGGGCAAACGCATCGGCTCGCTCGAAGAGGTAACCCAGACCCTGCTCGCCCCCATCGACCTGCAGGCCATAAAGGCGGCCGGAGTCACTTTTGCCGTCAGCCTGCTCGAACGGCTGATCGAGGAGCATGCCAAGGGCGACCTCAGCCGCGCCGACCAGGTGCGCAAGGAGCTGAACAGCCTGATCGGCGCCGACGTCACGACCATCAAGCCCGGCTCGCCCGAGGCCGAGGCGCTGAAGAAAACCTTGATGGCTCGCGGCGCCTGGTCGCCCTATCTCGAGGTCGGCATCGGGCCTTACGCGGAGATCTTCACCAAGGCGCCGCCGATGGCTGCGGTCGGCTACGGCGCGGAGATCGGCATCCGCGCGGACTCCGACTGGAACAACCCCGAGCCCGAGGTAACGCTCGTGGTCAGCGCAAAGGGCACGATCGTCGGCGCCACGCTCGGCAACGACGTCAACCTGCGCGACATGGAAGGCCGCAGCGCGCTCCTGCTGGGCATCGCCAAGGACAACAATGCCTCCTGCGCCATCGGTCCCTTCGTGCGCCTGTTCGATGCGACCTTCACGCTCGACGACGTGCGCAAGGCCAAGGTCGAGCTCGAAGTCACCGGTCCCGACCAGTTCCGCCTGCGCGGCTCGAGCGACCTGTCCAAGATCAGCCGCGACCCGACCGACCTCGTGCGCCATGCCATGGGCGACATGCACCAGTATCCCGACGGCATGGTGCTGATGACCGGCACGCTGTTCGCACCGACCGAGCAGCGCAAGCCCGATGGTCACGGCTTCACCCATATGGTGGGCGACCTCGTTTCCATCAGCTCGCCCAAGCTCGGCACGCTCACCAATCGCGTCAATCATTGCGACAAGATCGCGCCATGGACCTTCGGCGTGTCGGCGCTGATGCGCAATCTCGCCTCGCGGGGCCTCTTGAAGTGACCGACCTCACCCGCATGCCCGCCTCCATCCTGCGTGAGCAGATCGCGGCCAGGAAGGTGTCGCCCGTGGAGCTCACGGATGCCGTCCTCGCCCGCGCCGAGAAGCTGCAGCCGGTGCTGAACTGCTTCATCACCATCGCCGCCGACCAGGCGCGCACCGCGGCGAAGCAGGCCGAGGACGCCGTCATGCAGGGCAAGCCACTCGGCCTGTTGCACGGCATCCCCTTCGCCGCCAAGGACTTGGTGAACACCGCGGGCGTGCGCACGACCTTCGGCTCGCTCCATCACGACGACAACGTGCCCAAGGAGGATGCCGTCTCGGCGGCGCGCCTGAAGCAGGCCGGCGCCATCCTGTTCGGCAAGACCACGACTCCCGAGTTCGGCCACAAGGCGTTGACGGACGCGCCGTTGTTCGGGCGCACGCGCAACGCCTGGAGCGCGGAGCGCACGTCCGGAGGCTCAAGCGGCGGTGCTGCGGTCGCGGTCGCGGCCGGGATCGGGCCGATCGGCATCGCCACCGACGGCGGCGGCTCTACACGCATTCCGGCAGCGGCCAACGGCATGGTCGGGTTGAAGCAGAGCAATGGCGTCATCCCGCACAGCCAGGTCGCCGACGCCTTCGGCAACTACACGTACGTGACGCCGATGACGCGCACGGTGACGGATACCGCTTTGATGCTGCAGGCCATGGCGGGCCCTCATCCGTCCGATCCCTGGTCGATCGGCATTCCGCCGCAGGACTACATCGCCGCCGCGCGCGCCGAGGGCGACCTGTCGGGCAAGCGCATCCTCTTCAGCCTCACGCTCGGCAACACCCTCGTTGCCAAAGACGTACGCGCGGCCTTCGAGCAGGCGTTGAGCAGGCTGAAGGACCTCGGCGCCGAGCTGGTCGAGCTCTCGGGCGACCTGCCCGACATGGCGCCGATCTGGAAGGTGATCAACCACACGACCTGGCGGGCGCGCTTCGACCATCTGCTGCGGCGCGAGGACAATCGGTTGTCGCCGTCGCTCGTCCGACAGGTGGTCATGGCCGCCGAGTGGACGGGCGCGGACTACCAGCACGCCATGTTCCAGCGCACCGATCTCTTCCGCCGCGTCCAGGCCTGGTTCGAGACGGCCGACTACCTGGTGACGCCGACGCTCGCGCGCACCGCGCTGCCCATCGACCAGGACCTGTTCGAGCCGATCAGGATCGACGGTGTTGAGGCCGGCGAGCTCCGGAGCAACTGGTTCCCCTACACCATGCCGTTCAACATCACCGGCCATCCCGCCCTCACCGTGTGCTGCGGCTACGACGGCGAGGGCCTGCCGATCGGCTTGCAGTTCGTCGGCCGCTTCCGCGACGAGGTCTCGGTCCTGCACGCAGCCACCCTCTACGAGGCAAGCGAACGCTGGCTGGACCGATGGCCCGATCTCTGAGCCGTCATCTTGCCGGACCGCGGGCCTCTAGGCCCGCAGTCATAAGCGACCCTGGAGGTCCGCTGTCAGGCAGGAAAAGAGAGCCTCCTTTGTCGGCTGCTGAGATCCAGGCGCGCGTCCTCCATCGTGATGGCTTGATCCTGGTGATCGACAAGCCGGCGGGACTCGCCGTGCACGCCGGTCCCAGCAAGGCGCCCAACCTCGAGCAGTGCTTCGATGCGCTGCGCTTCGGCCTGCCGCGGCCGCCGGCGCTCGCGCATCGGCTCGACGCCGACACGTCGGGCGTGCTGGTGCTGGGCCGCCATCCCAAGGCGCTCAGCAAGCTCGGTCGCCTGTTCTCGGGCCGCGACACCGAGAAGACCTACTGGGCCGTCGTGCGCGGCGCACCGCCGGCCGACGAAGGTGTCTTCGATCAGAAGCTGCTCAAGGTGAACACGAGGAGCGGCTGGTCGGTAAAGGTTTCCGACAAGGGGCAGACGGCGATCACGCATTACAAGGTGCTGGGACGCGGGCCGGACATGACCTGGCTGGAGCTGAAGCCCGAGACCGGCCGCACGCATCAGATCCGTGTGCACTGCGCGGCGACCGGCTGCCCGGTGATCGCCGACCGGCTATACGGCACGGCCGAGCCCGGCCAGCAGCTCCACCTGCATTCGCGCGGCATCGTGCTGCCGTTGTCGAAGAGCAAGCCGCCGATCGTGGTCGAAGCGCCGCCGCCGCCGCACATGATCGCGGCGCTGGAAGCATGCGGCTACAAGGCTACGTCCGCGTAGCGACCGGCAACGTGATGATCGTGCCGATGCTGACGACGGCCGTCGCGGCCCGGGGCGTGTCGTTCCCGCGTGTCGTGCTGCTTGCCGGCACCGTCTTCAGATCGTCGCGGGCCTCGCACTCATGCTCGGCTTTTTCGTCACCTGGGCCGCGCTCGACCTGATCCTAGGAGCGCGTCGCGCTCGCCAACGCTTTCCAGACCAACATCGCGCTTGTCGGCGGCCTGTTGCTGGCGGCCACCCTCACTCCCGCGCTCTGACCCAGATCCGCAGCGGATCTCCGATCTCGAAGCCTGCGTCGACGGCGGCGGCAAGCTCGCCGCCCGATTCGTAGCCGACCACCGGCAGGCGTGGGAACGTCCGGCTGGCGAGCAGGATAAGCGAGCGCCACACGGCGACGGCATCGGCTGCCTCGGCCACGACGTTGCTCAGGCCGACGACACCGCTGGCGCGATAGAGCATGCCGCCCGCCACCACGCGAAAGCCGCGCCGGCCGGTGAACATCGCGAAGTTCGGATCGTGGTAGGGCCAGGCCGCCTTGCCCTCTGTCTCGCGCTGCCAGTCGATGTCGGTCGCCGAACTGCCGGTCGGCATGACGCTGCGGATCCACGACGCCTCCTGAAGCACGTCGAAGCCGCGGCGTGCGAGATCGAGCGCCTGGAAGCTGTCTTTCACCGCCCAGCGCCCGGGCAGGTTCGACTTCAGCAGGATCTCGATATTGCTCAGCTGCTCGGCGATCGAGGCATCGTCGTGCGCCAGGGTCACCGCGTTGGGATAGAAGCGCGGCACCTCCCGTGCATTGACCCACATGGGTGGCAGGAAGGTCCCGGGCCTCCCGTGCGCGCGGCAGACCGCGTCGCACCAATGCGCGTTGTTGAGGGCGGCGGCTGGAGTCCAGTCCTTCAGGCGCGTACTTCCTCGCGCTGGAAAACGATGTAGGCCACCGCGAACACCACGATCATGCCGGCGATCAGCCCGGTGAGCTGAGGCCAGATCAGGATCAGACTCTGGTCGAGCGGCAGCGGCGCCTCGGGGATCGCCCCGCGCATCTGCATCGGCAGCATGAAGCCCAACGTCCGCGTCTCGGGATTGAGCAGTCCTACCACCGCCTCGCTGAACAAGGTGCCGGGCGACAGCCTCTGCAAGGCGAGGCCCAGTTCCTGGATGGCGACGTACTGGTCGATCGACGTCACCTGGGCCGGCGCGAAGCCGATGGTGATCGCCGAGGCGATCATCGGCCACAGGATGAAGAAGAAGAGCCACAGGCCGAGGGCGCAGAGTGCCGAGGTCGCCGTCGAGCGGAAGATCACAGAGAACAGCATCGCCACGGCGAGCCACACGCCGCCATAGGCGATAGCCACCACCAGGAAGCCGATGCCGCGCGCCACTTCGACGCTACGCGGCGGCAGGCCGAGCAACAGCAGCCCTGCGCCCAGCACGATCAGCCACAGTGCCACCAGCGCCACGGCAAGGGTGACGAGCCCGCCCAGGAATTTGCCCAACAGAAGGGCGTCGCGATAGATCGGCTGCGACCGCACGCGCGACAGCGTGCGGCGATTGAACTCGCTGTTGACCGAGTCGAAGCCGAGTCCGATCGCCATCAGCGGAATGATGAGGTTGAGCGCGAGGATGAAGGACAGCCCGACACGCTCGGGCGTGACGGTGAAGATGCGAAGGAACAGGTAGGGATCCGACACCACGACATTGCGCAGGTCCTGCAGCGCGAATCCGACAGGCAGGGCGCCAAAAACGATCACGAACAGCGTCAGCACCATCATGCGCATGCTGCTGAGGTGATCGGACAGCTCCTTCATGAACACCGGCCCCAGGCCGGTGAACGGCGAGCCGGCACGCCGCACGGCACTACGCGGCATGGCGCGCCTCCTCGAAGTAGCGGGTATAGACCTCCTCCAGGCTGGGCTGCAGATCGGCCAGGCGCATCAACGCCCCGCCGGCCGAGACGATGCGCTGCGCCGCCACGGCACGCACGTCGCGATCGGCAATCACGCGCCAGCCGCCCTCGCCTTCCGGCACGACGCTCTGCACCCCCTCGATGCCACGCAGCGCGGCGGCGACGTCGACGCCCCGAGCCTCGACCAGGATGGGATGGCCTGCTCCAAGAACCTGGTTGGCGAGCTGCACCACCGTGCCCATCAGGGCGATCTTGCCCTTGTTGAACAGCGCCACGCGATCGCAGACGCTCTGCACCCGGTCGAGCAGGTGCGAGCTCAGCAGCACCGCCACGCCCGCCCTCTTCAGCCCGCGGATCATCTCCAGCAGCTCGAAGGTGGCATGGGGATCGAGGCCCGAGGTCGGCTCGTCGAGGATGGCGACCTCGGCTTGCTTCATGACGATCTCGGCGATGCCGAGCCGCTGGCGCATGCCGCGCGAGAAGGTCGCGACCCGCTTGTTGGCCACGTCGGCGAGCTTGACGCTTTCCAGCGCCTCCATGATCCGCCGGCCGGCTTGCGAGCGCGGGATTTCCAGCAGGCGTGCCGTGTAGGCGAGGTTCTCTCGCGCCGTCAGATGATCGTAGAAGCCCACCGCATCGGGCAGGTAGCCGACGCGACGCTTGACCTCGAGCGGCTCGCGCACCGGGTTGAACCCCAGGACCTGCACGGAGCCGCCGCTGATCTCGGTCAGCCCCAGCATCATCAGGATGGTCGTCGTCTTGCCCGCCCCGTTCGGTCCCAGCAGCCCGAAGATCTCGCCGCGCCGGATATCGAAGTCGATGGCGTCGACGGCGCGTTGGCTGCCGTAGACCTTCAGCAGCCCGCGCGCCTCGATGACGTTGTCAGCCATTGTCGCGTTCAGCGCCGGCCGAAGCGCGCGACCGCGCCCAGCAGGACGAGCAGGGCGACGGCGATGATGCCGACGCCGACAATGCCCCACAGGGTCGAGGTGGTGACGGTGATGCGGAAGTCCGCCGACGCCGATTCGCCGCGCCCGTTGGCGCGGAACGAGGCGACGTAGTCGCCGGCGATCGCCTTGTCGGCCGGCGTCACCAGCACAGCCACCTCTTTCTTCTCGTTGGGCGCGATGCTCGGGATGGTCTTGGGATTGAACTCGACCTTCCAGTTGGTCGGCACCGTGCCCGACATCTCGACCTCCTCGATCGGCGCCGTGCCGTCGTTGGCGAGAACGAGCGTGTAGGTCGCGGGCTTGCCGACCTCGGCCTCGCCCGACAGGCGGCCGTCCTTGGTCGAGAGCGCGAGCCTGCCCTGCCCGCTGACCTGCAAGGTCAGACGCTGTTCGGCCGTCGCGCCTTCGGCCGCAACGCGCACCAGCACCGGATAGTCGCCCGCCTTCACGTCGCGCGGCGGCGTCACCTTGACCTTGATGTCCTTGGTCTGGCCAGCCTCGATCGGGATCGAACTGATCTCGTTGGAGCCGTAACCTTCGGTGAAGGTGGTCTGGAAGTTGGCCGGTGCCTGTGCCGACAGCGCCACGGTCAGGTCCTTGCCGCTGTCGTTGCCGACGGTGACCGTGTACTCGAAGGCCGAACGCGGCGTGCCGCGCAGCGACGGCAGGCGCGACTTGATGCTGAGCTTGGCCGGCGCTTCGCTGCCGACGGTGAGCGTAAGCGGCAGCTCGACCGATTGGGCGATCGGCCCCTTCGCGCTGATCTTGATCGTGTGCGAGCCGGGCTTGGCGTCCTTCGGCACGTCGACGCGCAGCTGCAGGGCGACATCCTGGTTGACGCCCGGCATCGCCGCGGCGACGGGCTGGCCGCCGCCCAGGATGTCGATCTTCCATCCGGCCGGCACGTCGCCCAAGGCGAGCGCTACCGGCTCGGGCGGCAGCCCCGCATTGGTGAGCTTGAGCCGGATGGTCGTCACCTCACCTACTCGCACCGTCTGCGAGGGATAGTCGGTGGTCAGAAACAGTCCCTTGGGCGTGTCAGCGCTTTGGGCGAAGCCGGTCCCGACGGCCAGGGTCGCAAGAAGGAACGCCAGCAACGCAGTCAGGCAACGCATCGTAAAGGTCTCCGGATCAGGCGGCCGCACTGGGACGGGCTTTCATGCGGCCGTACCAGGCGGTTAGGTTCTTGCAGTCGGCGGGGATCGGTTGGCCGACGGTACCCATGAAGTCGACCATGACGAACAGCAGGATGTCGGCCATGGTGAGCTTGTCGCCGCCGACGAAGGGCTTGGAGCCCATCAGCCCGTCGAGCCACTTGAGCTTGTCCTGCGCTGTGGCCTTCAGCCCATCGGCCGCCTCGGGGATGCAGCGGACACGGTTCTCGAACAGCTTCAGCCCTTGCGAGAAACGGAAGCCGTTGAGGGCCGGCTCGACGATGTTGAGGTCGATGCGGCGTGTCCACATGCGCGTCTTGGCGCGCTCTTCGGCCGTGTCGCCGATCAGCGAGGGCGTGTCCTTCTTCTTCTCGTCGACATACTCGCAGATCGCCGTGACCTCGGCCAGCACGGTGCCGTCATCTAGCTCGAGAGCCGGGCACTGCCCGGCCGGGTTGACCTTGGTCGCGTAGGGCTCGCGACGGTTCTCGCCGCCGCGCAGGTCGATCTCGACCTTGGGAACGTCAAAGCCCTTCTCGGCCATGAACATGCGGACCATGCGCGGGTTGGGTCCGATTGAGTTGTAGAGCTTCATTTGACTCCTCCCTATAGCGGCGTAAGCGCTAACAAATCGGTCGGCTAACGGTCAACAGTTCATACCCGTCATCCCGACCGGAGCCGAGCGCAGCGAGGCGTAGTGGAGGGACCCTTTCTGCTCTTTCGTCGCCGAGAACAGGTCCCTCGGCTACGCCACCCTTCGGGCGGCTTCGCTCGGGATGACGGGACATTATCGCCATGGTTCGACCAAGATCTTGGTGTGGCGCTCGGGGTTGGCGAGCTCGGCGAAGGCGCCTTTCACACCATCGAGCCCGACCCTGCCGGTGATCAGCGCCTCGCCATCGACCTGGCCTTCAGCCAGCAGGCGAAGACAACGGGCGAATTCCTCGGGCGTGTAGCCGAGCACGAACTGCAGGGCGAGTTCCTTGACGATGCCGAAGAACGGCTCGATGCGGTCGGGCTCCATGCAGACGCCGGCGACGACGATGCGCGCGTCTCGCGGTGCGGCTTCGAAGATTTGCTGCAGGAGACCGGGAATGCCGACGCATTCGAAGATCACCGCGCGGCGGCCGACGGGCAGCCTGGCGTACGGTGTCTCCTTGGCCGGATCGACCACGATGTCGGCGCCCATCCTGGCGGCAAGCTCGCGCCGCTTGGGCGAGAAGTCGGCGGCGATGACCGGCTGCACGCCCTTCAGTCTCAGGCCGACGATCGCGGCGAGCCCGACGGGCCCACAGCCCACGACCAGAGGGACGTCGTCAGTGCCGAGTGCCGCCTTCTCCACGGCATGGATGCCGACCGCCAGCGGCTCGGTCAGCGCAGCATGCTCGGCAGGAAGCCCATTGGGCACTTCCAGGAGCAGAGGCGCCGCCAGCACCATGCGCTCGGCGTAGCCACCGGGATAGTCGTTGGAATAGCCGATGGTGGTGCGCGTCTCGGCGCTGAGCGGCATGACCGGCATGGCGACGGCGCGTGCGCCGGGCCGCAGGCGGCGCTCGGTGTCGGGACCGTAGTCCAGAACCTCGCAGCAGAACTCGTGGCCGAACACGACGTCGCGCGACAGATCCATCGGGATGCGGCCGGAGACGCGCCTGGACATCTCGACCATGCGCGGCGCGTGTTGTGCGGCATGAAGGTCCGAGCCGCAGATGCCGCAGGCCAGCGTCTTGACCAGAACCTGGCCCGCTACGGGCTTGGGCTCGGGGATTTCGCCGACGACGATGTCGCCGGCGCGGAAGACCGCGGCTTTCATTCGATGAACTCCGTCGTCGTGGCGAGGAAATCGTGCAGGCGGTCATGATGCACCCAATGACCGGCCTGGTCGAACTCCACGACCTCGGCATTCTTGAAATGCTTTATGCGACCGTCCTTCTCGGGATTGGAGGCCCAGCTCTCCTTGCCGTAGATCAGGAGCGTCGGACAGGCGATCTCCGACCACAGCTCCTCGATGGCGCGATAGCTCATGTCGTAGGGTGGCCAGGCGCGCACGTAGTTGTCGAACTTCCAGCTGTAGGTGCCGTCCTCGTTCTGGTTGACGCCCTGCTCCGTCAGATGCCGCGCCTGCTCGGCCGACAGATGGGCATTCTCCTCCTGCATGCGCTTGAAGGCATCCTCGATGGAGGGATAGCGGCGTGGCAGGCGACCGGAGAGCTTGCGCTGTTCGGCGACCCATTCGCGCATGCGTTCGCCCATGGGCTTGTCACGGCGTTCGGCAATCACCTTCGGCGACGGTCCCAGGCCTTCGATGGCCACCAGCTTGCGCACCTTGTCGGGAAAGATGCCCGAGTAGCGCAGGCAGATGTTGCCGCCCAGCGAATGGGCAACGATGGTCACCGGTGCCAGCCCCTGCTGATGGATGAGCTGGTCGAGGTCGTAGATGTAGGACGACATGGCGTAGTTGCCGTCGGGCGACCACTGGCTGTCGCCGTGCCCGCGCAGGTCGGGGCAGATGATGTGCCAGTCGTCGCGCAGCGCCTGGGCCACCCAGTCCCAGTTGCGGCAATGGTCGCGGCCGCCATGCACGAGCAAGAGCGGCGGCGCTTCTGGATTGCCCCAGTCGACATAATGAAGACGCAGACGTTGAGAGAAATAGTGCCGCGAAGTCGGGCCCGGCATGCCGTTGAGAGAGGAGGTCATAAGGTCCTGTATAGACTGGCGTCCCGGATGGGTTAATCCCCATCGGGCGGCCCGGAGCCGACACGCCGGTTGGCTCCCCGCCACACACGGGCTCCGGTACAGTCCCACTTTCCGAGAGCAGGTCAGTTCAGCCAGGGCTTTTCGATCTATCTCGAGCATAGCCGGGAGCACGTCAGCCCAACGTAACCCCAAAGCCCCATTGGGGCCGCCTTCTATGACCATTCAGCTATCGTTCGACCATCAAGCCATGGAGCGAACCATGATGACTTCCGTGAAAGGTCTGCTCGCCATCGTCGCCATCTCGCTGCCGGCGGCTGCTTTCGCCCAGTCGGGTGATGCCGGCTACTGCCGGGCACTGGTCGCGAAGTACGAAGCGTATCTCGACCAGAGCCAGAAGAGGGGCGAGTCGCCACAGACCGTCTCGTCCAAGGTTGCCGTCGAAAAGTGCAAGGCGGGCGACCCGTCCGGCATTCCCGACATCGAGAAGGCGCTCAAGGATGCCAAGATAGACCTGCCGCCGCGGACCTGAGGCCGCGAGCCTAGCCGTCCCCGCCCTGCTGATGCTTGAGGCACAATCCGCCGAGTTGGTTCCAGCTGGGCGGATTGTGCTTCAACGAAGTCACGTACCCCTACCCGTCATCAGACCAATCGCTCCTTGAGCGCCGCCGCTTGCTCGAGAAGAAGCGGCAGATAATCCGCGATCATCGCCTTGGCCGGCACCTGCTCGGGCGGCGCGCCGATGTTGAGCGCCGCCACGGCCCTGCCGTCGAAGCGGACCAGCGGCACCGCGATCGAGCGGATGCCGACCTCGGCCTCCTGGTCGGCCAACGCGTAGCCCTTCTTGCGGACATCGAGGATCAGGCGGCGGATCTCGGGCTTGGCGACAACTGTCTGGCGCGTGAAGCGGACCGGCTTCAACTGGGCCAGGAAGGCGTCGAGATCGGCATCGGGCATGGCGCTCGCCAACACGCGGCCGAGGGCGCTGCAGAACACCGGCAGGCGATAGCCGACGCCGAGACCGACCGACGCCGGCCGTGCCGGCACGGCGCGCGCGCTCATCACCGCCTCCTCGCCGTCCCGCCCTGCCCCCGAACAGGAGGCACCGCCCTGGCGGCACAGGCGCTCGCAAACCGGCTGCAGGATGCTCGGTACCGGATCGGACGAAAGGTAGGCAATGGCGAGCTTCAGGATGCGCGGCGTCAGCCGGAACAGTCGGCCGTCAGCTTCCAGGTAGCCGAGCGCTACCAACGTCGCCAGCGCCCGCCGCACCGTTGCGCGCGGCAGGTCGACGGCGCGCGCCACGTCGCTCAACGTCATCTGCCGGCGCTGCTCGTCGAAGGCGCCGATGACGGCGAGACCGCGCGCCAGCGCCTCGGAGAAGTCGGCACCGAGGGCGCGCTGGGCGCGCGTCGCGGCATCTTGTGGACGCAGTCTGCTCATGGGCTGCTCATTGGGGCCTTGCCACGGATCGGTGGATCGCCGAATAATCCATTATAGAACGAATGTTCGTTAATGTAACACTCCGTCTTGCCCTATAGTCGCCCGGAGGACGCAGCCGCCATGATGAGTCGCGAACAGAACGACCTGATCACCCGCGTCGGCCCCGGCACCAAGTGCGGAGCGCTGATGCGCCATTATTGGCATCCGGTGGCGCTAACCGATGAACTGCCGGACGAACGGCCGACCAAGGCCGTCCGCGTGCTCGGCGAGGACTTCGTGCTGTTCCGCGACGAGCGTGGCCGTCACGGTCTTTTAGACCGCGGCTGCCCACATCGCGGCGCCGATCTCGCTTATGGCCGCCTCGAAGATGGCGGGCTGCGCTGCCTGTTCCATGGCTGGCTGTTCGACGTCGACGGCAAGTGCCTGGAGACGCCGGCCGAGCCCGACGGCAGCGTGCTCTGCCAGCGCGTGCGCCAGAAGAGCTACCCGGTCGTGGTCAAGAACGGGATCATCTTCGCCTATCTTGGTGAGGGCGAAGCACCCGCCTTCCCGGACTTCGACTGCTTCCTGGCGCCCGGGACGCACGCCTTCGCCTTCAAGGGCATGATCGACTGCAACTGGCTGCAGGCGCTGGAAGTCGGCATCGATCCCGCCCATGCCTCCTACCTGCACCGCTTCTACGAGGACGAGGATCCGTCGGGCGACGCCTACGGCAAGCAGTTCCGCGCCAACTCCGCCGATTCGAACATCCCGATGAGCCGCATGATGCGCGAGTACGCGCGGCCGACCATCGACGTCGAGGGCACTGACTACGGGCTGCGCCTGTTTACCCTGCGCAAGATCAGCGAGAAGCACACGCACGTGCGCGTGACCAACCTCGTCTTCCCCTACGCCTTCGTTATTCCGATGAGCACGGAGATGACGATCACCCAGTGGCACGTGCCGATCGACGATGAGTCCTGCTACTGGTACGCAATCTTCACCAGCTTCGGTAAGCCGGTCGATCACCAGCAGATGCGCGAGCAGCGGCTTCAACTTTACGAACTGCCGGACTACAAACCGCGCATCGGCCGGCAGAACAACTACGGCTACGACATCGCCGAACAGAAGACGCAGACCTTCACCGGCATGGGCTTCGACATCAACGTGCACGACCAGTGGGCGATCGAGAGCCAGGGCCGGATCCAGGACCGCACGCGCGAGCATCTGGGCTACAGCGACAAGGCGATCATCGCCTATCGCCGCCTGCTGCTGTCCGCGATCGGCCAGGTGAGCAACGGCGACAAGCCGCCGATGTGGCTCGATCCGGCACGGGCGGCTACCGTTCGCGGGCCGGCGACGGTCGACGGCATGGCCCCGACCGTGGGCTGGGAGTCCTATTGGAAGGAGTTCGACGAACGCCGCCGCAAGGACTCGAGCTGGGCGGCGAACACGCGTTCGCCCCTGGTAGCGTAGAGCAATCGCATATGATTTCCCGTCATCCCGAGCGAAGCCGCCCGACGGGCGGCGCAGTCGAGGGACCTCCTCTTGTCGATGCATCAACAAGAAGAGGTCCCTCCACTACGCCTCGCTACGCTCGGCTCCGGTCGGGATGACGGGTGTTTCATGACTTTGGTCGAACGCGCCGGTCTCTGGACGGACGAACGGAAGACGGCAACCCGTGAAGCCGGGCGTCGCGTCCAGGCTGGCGAGATGTCGGTCGTGCGGCTGGCCTTCGCCGACCAGCACGGCGTGCTGCGCGGCAAGACCTTTGCCGCCGGCGAGATCGATGCCGCGCTGAAGAACGGCGTCGGCTTCTCGGCCACCATGCTGCTCAAGGACACGTCGCACCGCACGGTGTTCCCGGTCTGGCAGGCCGGCGCGGGCTTCGGCATGAAGGAGCTGGAAGGCGCGGCCGACGTGCTGATGCTGCCCGACCCCGCCACCTTCCGCGCCCTGCCCTGGGCGCCGCATTCTGGCTGGATGCTGTGCGACATCTTCTTTGCCGACGGCCGGCCGATGCCGCTCGACACGCGCCACATCTACAAGCGCACGCTGAAGACGCTGGCCGACCGCGGCTATGACTTTTGCGCCGGCCTGGAGGTCGAGTTCCATCTGTTCAAGCTGGAGAAGAGCAGACTCGGCATCGGCGATGCAGGCCAGCCCGGCCAACCCGGAGAGCCGCCCGACGTGTCACTGCTGAACCAGGGCTACCAGTACCTGACCGAGCAGCGTTACGACGAGATGGATCCCATCCTCGAGATCCTGCGCACCAACATCGTCGATCTCGGCCTGCCCTTGCGCTCCATCGAGGTCGAGTTCGGGCCGAGCCAGGTCGAGTTCACCTTTCGCGCCGGCACCGGCCTCGAGCCCGCCGACGCCATGGTGCTGTTCCGCAGCGCCGCCAAGCAGATCGCCCAACGCAACGGCTATCACCTCACCTTCATGTGCCGGCCGCGCCTCGCCAACGTCATGTCGAGCGGCTGGCACCTGCATCAGTCTCTGAAGGACCGCAAGACGCACGCCAATGCCTTCATGGACGGGCGCGAGCCGCTGTCTTCGCTCGGCATGCACTACATGGCGGGCCTGCTGCATCACGCGCGCGGCGCGGCGGCGTTCTCGACGCCGACGCTCAACGGCTACAAGCGCTATCGTCCGTTCTCGCTGGCGCCGGACCATGCCGTGTGGGGGCAGGACAATCGCGGCGTCATGGTGCGGGTGCTGGGCGGACCGGGCGATCCTGCAACGCATCTGGAGAACCGAGTCGGCGAGCCCGCCGCCAATCCCTACCTCTATATGGCGAGCCAGATCGCGAGCGGACTGGACGGCATCGACCGCAAGCTCGATCCCGGCCCGTCGGCCGACACACCCTA
>JAEZHS010000409.1 GCA_023436825.1 Pseudomonadota bacterium
CGGCTCGCTCATGATCATGAGCGAGCCGGAGGCTCGCGGTCCGGAAGAGCATGAATAAGAGTGCTCGACCCTTCTGGGTTTTCGTCTACGGCTCGCTGATGTGGAACCCGGGCTTCGCGACGCCCGAGACGCGCGGCGCACGGCTGCACGGCTGGCATCGCGCCTTCTGCATCTACTCGGAGCACTATCGCGGCACGCCCGAGCGGCCGGGGCTCATCCTCGGCCTGCTGCCCGGCGGCTCGTGCCGCGGGCTCGGCCATCGCCTGCCCGCCAGGCACTACGACGCGGTGCGCCGCTACCTGATCCATCGCGAGATCGACAATGACGGCGTCTACGAGGAGACGATCCGGCCGATCCATCTCGACGATGGCCGCACCGTGCCGGCGCTGGTCTATCTCGCCGACCGCAAGCACCGCCAGTTCGCGGGCAAGCTGCCGCTCAAAAAAGCCGTGGCGCTGGTCCGGAACGGACACGGCGCCACGGGCAGCAATCTCGCTTATGTCCAGAACACGGTGGCCCATCTCGCGGAGATGGGCCTCAGGGATCGGCCGCTCGAGGAGTTGGCTCGCCTCTCTATGCGCGAGCCACGCCGCCGCTGATCACGGCACGTGCAACGAACGTCAGCTCGTCGCGCGCTTGCTCGACCGACAGGCCGAGCCGCTCGCGCAGGACCACCCAGCTCTCGGGCGCCAGCGCCATGGCCAGCGCGTTCAATGTGCGCTCGCGCGACTCCGCCGGCAGCGCCGCCAGCTCATGTTCGAACCAGCTCGCGAGCTGCGCGCGGTTGGCCGTGTACATCTGCACGATCATGTCGGATGCCTCGGTGGAGCGTCTCTGCAACGTCTCCATGAAGGTCCACATCGGCAGCAGGCGCTCGCCACGCTCCGAGCACTGGTTGATGATCATGGCAATGCGCTCGTCGAGCGGCCACGACATGTTGAAGTCGACCTCGCCAAGAGCGGCCGCCAGCACGCGACCGAGCACGGCGACATAGAGCTCGGCGGTATCGGCGAAATGTTGGAACACCGTGCGTGCCGAGACGCCCGCCATCTTGGCGATGTCGCGGACGATGGGCGCCACTTCGCCGGCGAGCGCCAGGGCGAGGGCAGAGCCGATGATGGCGTCGCGCGTTCGGGCGACGCGATCGCCACGGCCGGGAGTGGGTAATTGCTGCGACGGGTGGGCGAAGGTTTCGACATCCATTACACGGACTCCGGTTCCAGACCGAGACGATGGGGCGGTTCGCGACACGCAAGCGGAGATCGGACATAAGGAGGTCCGGCCCGTTGCGGCGGGTCGATAGTAATGCATCTGCAACGGATGTGCGACGATGCGCTATAAGATCACGCGCATCTGTAAGAAACACGTAAGGTGCTGGGATTTCAATGACTAACAAGCCCTTCGCCACCTCTTCGCTCGCGGCACAGGCCATGGGCTGGATCGATCCCGTCACCAAGGCCGTGGTGCCGCCGATCCACATGGCCAGCACCTATCAGCGCGACGAGGACAACGCCTATCGCTCCGGCCGCATCTACGCGCGGGCCGACAATCCGACCTTCGACCAGGCCGAGGCGACGCTCGCCGCCCTCGAAGGCGGCGCCAAGGCGCTGGTCTTTTCCTCCGGCATGAGTGCGGCGACTGCCTGCTTCCTGGCGTTGGCGCCGGGCGACCACGTCGTGGCGCCCAAGGTGATGTACTGGTCGCTGCGCAATTGGCTGGCGGGCTTCGCGCAGCACTGGGGCTTGAAGGTCGACTTCGTCGATGCCGACCGCACCGATGCCGTCGCCGCCGCCGTCAGGCTGGGCAACACCAAGCTGGTGTGGATCGAGACGCCGGCCAATCCGACCTGGTGCGTCACCGATATCGCCGCCGCAGCCGACATCGCCCATCGCGCCGGTGCGCTGCTCGGCGTCGATTCGACGGTCGGCACGCCGGTGCTGACGCGGCCGATCGAGCTCGGCGCCGACATCGTCATGCATTCGGCGACCAAGTATCTCAACGGACACTCCGACATCATCGCCGGCGCCCTGGTCGGCGCACGCGACGACGCGCACTGGCAGAAGCTGCGCACGATCCGCGCCCAGCTCGGCACCGTCCTCGGCCAGACCGAGGCGTGGCTGCTGATGCGCGGCATGCGCACGCTCTTCCCGCGCGTCGCCTGGGCGTGCCGCTCGGCGCAGACGCTGGCCGAGCGCCTGTCGAGCCACCCGATGGTGGCCGAGGTGCTCTATCCCGGCCTGCCCTCCTTTGCCGGGCACGCAGCGGCGGAGAAGCAGATGAAGGGCGGCTTCGGCGGCATGCTGTCGGTGCGCGTCAACGGCGGCGAGCGCGCCGCCATCGCGTCGGCCGCCCGCGTCGAACTATGGAAGCGCGCGACCTCGCTGGGCGGGGTCGAAAGCCTGATCGAGCACCGCGCCAGCGTCGAGGGTCCGGGCACGCCCTGCCCCACCGACCTGCTGCGCCTGTCTGTGGGAGTCGAGGACGCCGGCGATCTCTACGACGATCTCGACCAGGCGCTGCGGCGAGGGCACAACACCTGAGCGGGCCTGGAGGCCTACGGTCCGGCAAGACTGCTCAAAGGGACAACGAAAAACCTTCCTTCAACGGATCGTCGTCGTCGAAGCGGAAGCGCGCTTCGCCGGTCTGATGGGCCTGGCCGCCAACCTCGACGATCACCGCCTTGCGGCCGCCGACCGGCGGCGCGTCGCGCACGATGCGGCCCCTGAACACCGCACCGGTGCAGCTCTCGAACAGCCGCTCGTCGCCGACACCTACCATGCGGCGTGCCATCTGCAGGGCCATGCGCGCGGTGACGCCGCTGCCGGTCGGGCTGCGATCGATCTGCCGGCCGGCGAAGATGCAGACATTGCGGCTCGGCCGGCCGTTCGCGCCATCACCGCCGTCGGTCAGGATCGTGCCGTAGAGGAAAGCGAGATCGGGCTCGTCGGGATGCTCGATCTTGATCGCCTTGGCCGCGGCCGCCGCGATCTCCTCGCCGGCCTCGACGATGGCGCGCATGGGCGAATCGTAGAGGTCGAGCCCGATCGAATCGGCGGAGAGGAAGGCTTAGAAGGCGCCGCCATAGGCGATGTCGACCACGACCGGCCCCCACGTCC
>JAEZHS010000223.1 GCA_023436825.1 Pseudomonadota bacterium
CCCAACGGTCGGTCGCGAGGCAGGTGCGGCGCGCGCCGGCGGCGGCGCGCTCGAGAACGCCGCGGTCGGCCGGCGAGAGCATGCCGTCGCGGCCATACGTGCGATAGACCGGAAAGTGCGCCAGCAGCTCGCCCAGGACGCGGCGCAGCACCGGAGGCGCCAGCTCGCCACCGGCAGAGGCCGCGGCGCAGGCGTCGAGCTGGGCGCCGAAGCTGCGCGCCAGGATCTCGCGGCGGGCGGCCTCCTCTTCGGCAGTGAAGTCGGCAGGCCGGCCGCTCAGCGCCGCCCACGCCGCGGCCAGCACGCGCTCGCCGGCCGGGTCGTGCTGCAGGGCGTTGACCTCGTCCATGAAGTCGTAGCCGGTGGTGCCGTCGCAGCCCCAGTCGGCCGGCAAGGTCTCGCCGGCCAGCAGGATCTTCTCGACGACGAGATGCGCACCCGGTTTCAACCGCCCACGCAGGGTCCGGCAGTAGCCCGCGGGATCGGTGAGGCCGTCGACATGGTCGATGCGCAGGCCGTCGACGATGCCCTCGGCGTGCAGGCGAAGCGGCAGCGCATGCACCGCCTCGAAGGCCTCGGGCTCCTCCATGCGCAGGCAGACCAGCTCGTTGATATCGAAGAAGCGCCGCCAGTTGATCCGATCGCCGGCGCTGCGCCACCACGCCAGGCGCCAGTGCTGGCGCTCCAGGCCGCCCTCGACGGCGGGCAGGCGATGCGAGAAGTAGACGAAGGCGCCATCGTCGCGACGGAGTTCGCCGTCAGCCAGCACCTCGTCGAGCGGGCGGCCGAGGATGGGCAGCAGGACCTTGTCGTCGGCGTCCCAGTCGATATCGAACCAGCGGGCGAAGCGGCTGGCGCGGCCGTGGCGCAGCACGTCGGCCCACCAGGCGTTGGCCGTGTCGGCGGCCATGTGGTTGGGCACGATGTCGAGGATCAGGCCCATACCCGTCGCGCGCAGCGCCGAGGACAGGGCCAACAGGCCCGCCTCGCCGCCCAGCTCGGGATTGACGCGGGTGGGATCGACCACGTCGTAGCCGTGCTGCGAGCCCGGTCGCGCGACGGCGATGGGCGAGGCATAGAGATGGCTGACACCCAGCCGGGCGAAATAGGGCACCAGGGCCTCGGCGTCGGCGAAGGTAAAGCCGCGATGGAACTGCAGGCGCAGGGTGGCGCTCGGAGTCGGGAATGGGGGGATCATCGGCGGTGACGCCGGATGATGTCGACACGGGCGCGTACGGCGGGCGAATCGAACACCTCACGGGCGGGCGTCTCCAGTCGCCGGCGCCAGTTGGGATGCTCGTCGATCGTGCCGGGCACGTTGGGCTGCTCGACGAGGCCCAGCAGGTCTTCCAGCGGCGCCAGCATCAGCGGCGACGGCGACTGGGCAACGTAGCCCAGCGCGGCATCGACGACAGGCGCGGGCTGGTCAACGGGCGGCATGGATCCATCGAGGCCGGCATTGCCGAAGGCACGCCACAGCCGCGCGCGGTCCTGGGTGCGCGCCTGCTCCTCGCCGGGCATGCCGAGGCCGAGCACGCGGCGGGTCCGGATGTCCTCGCCGCTCCACCAGCCGGCGACGGTGGGCAGGTCATGGGTGGTGGTCATGGCGGCCGCGTCGGCGCGCCAGCGCGAGGGCTTCCGGAAGTGAAGCCGCGTGCGCTCGAACCACAGCACGTCCATGCCGGCAATGCCGGCGCGGCGCAGGCGAGCGCGGAAGCCGGGCGGCACGGTGCCGAGATCCTCACCGATCACCACGGCGCGGTGGCGATGCGATTCGAGCGCCAGGAGGTTCAACAGATCCTCCAGCGGATAGGTGAGATAGGCGCCCTCGCCTGCAGGATGGCCGCGCGGGATCAGCCACAGCCGCATCAGGCCCATGATGTGGTCGATGCGCACGCCGCCGGCATGAGCGAGAGCGGCGCGCAGGGTGGCGAGGAAGGGTTCGAAGCCCGCGGCCAGCAGAGCGTGCGGCGAGAAGCCGGTCAGGCCCCAGTCCTGGCCATGCGGATTGAAGGCATCGGGCGGTGCACCGATCGACAGGCCCATCAGGAGGTCGGACCGGCGCGCCCAGGCGTGGCTGCCGGCGCGGTCCATGCCGATCGCGAGGTCGCTCAAAAGGCCGATGCGCATGCCGGCCGCCTTGGCCGCACGCTGTGCGGCGGCGAAGGAGCGCGCGGTGATCCATTGCAGGAACAGGTGATAGCGTTCCGAGCCCGCAGCCTGCTCGGCTTCGAAGCGGGCGTGCTGGCGCAGTGTCTCGCCGCCCTCGACGATGAAGCGCTCGAACTCGCGCAGGAGCGGCGTATCGACTTGGTCGAATTCATCGAACAGAGTGCGCAGCCGCGCGAACTTGGCGGCAGCGGCGGTGGGCCAATCGATCAAGGCCGCGCGCTCCAATGCCTCGTCAGGGACGATCGTGGTGGCATCGAAGGTGGTCGACGGATCGGCGTAGAGCGGATTGAGGAACAGGCGGCTCGACGGCGAATACGGGCCGTAGCGTGCCGGATCGTGGGGGAAGAGGCTGTGCACAGGGCTGAGCGCCACCGCGTCGGCGCCGTGCCGCGCCGCAGCCTCGGCAAGCTCGCGGACGGCGCCGG
>JAEZHS010000451.1 GCA_023436825.1 Pseudomonadota bacterium
GCGCCCCCCCCGCCCCACGGCGACACCCAAGCCTTCGTCGCGCGCCAGACTGACGGCATCGACGACATCGGCCACGCCGCGACAGCGGGCGATCACGACGGGCCGCTTGTCGATGAGCCCGTTGTGGACCTTTCGCGCGCTCTCGTACTCCAGGTCGTTCGGCTTCAGCAGTTGGCCGTTGAACGATTTCGCGAGCTCGTCCACGGCATTGAGCAACGAGGCTGTTGCACCCATGTGGCCCCCTCTGCGGCAGTCGCTGCGGGAGGGTCGATGCTGCTCTTGTGCGGCGTCCGTTGGCAAGAAACGGGTTCGGCGATGGGGGCGGCCTGATGGGAGTACCACTTATGAGCAGTTGCGCTCGTCGGGCAGGTGACGGTCAGGGCGCGAGGCTTTGAATGGCCTTCACCTGCTGGTACAGCCCGAGCTTTCTTGCGCAGCTGTGCCAGTGCCCGGCGCCGTTCCTGTCGAAGATGATCTTCTTGGCAAGGGTCGCCGAGCGCCGCGCATCGAGGGCGATCCGACGCGCCTCCGACACATCGATCCTTCGGTCCTCGATCTCTTTCGTGTAGGCGATGACGGTCCGGACCTGGAATTGCAGACGACCGATGGTTGCTTCACCGTTGAGGCCAGGGACGATCGCCGCGTCCCGGTTGGCGAGGCCGCCGGTCTCGCAATCGGCCAGGCGGGCGATCAGATCTTCCTTGAGGGCCTCGACGCTCACACCCATTCTGTCCGCCAGGACCTGCGCCTGCGCCGCGGCTGGCGCCGCAATGAGCAGAACGAGGGCGGCGACGAAGCGGCGGACAGGCGTCATGGGCATCTCCTGTGCCGTGTGAAACCTGTCTGGCCGGTGATGGTTCCCCGAGCCCACGCAACCATATCCGTCGGCTGGCATTGGAAGCCGCATGGCAACGTCACCGGCTGCGAGCGCTCAGCACCGAGGGGTGCGACGATAATCGCAGTCGGGGGCGTTGCTGGACGGGCGCACGTCCCATCGCTCCGCCCGGCCGTAATGGCCGGGCTGAAAGTGCAATCGGATCCAACGATGAATAGAGCGAGCGGTACCCGGGGGCACCGATACGTCGACGCTTACGCAACCTGAAACAAAACTCTAGAGAGCAAAACCCTGGGTGCCGGCCGAGGCCCTACAGAGTTTTTCCGGCAAGAACGTCAGGCACCGGGGCATCCAATGTTTTGACGCTGTTTCCGTGCCGGCCTCGCGCACGACGCCTTGCGCGACCCGAAACAAAACCCTGGAGACCAAAACCCTGGATGCCGGCCGGGGCCCTACAAAGTTTTTCCGACGAAACGTTGGACACCGGGGCGTCCAGTGTTTCGTCGACGTTCCGGCGCCGAGCGAAGCCAGCCCGCACCGCCGTTCTCAGCACTGCTGAGAGCGCATGGGTTTCGTGTGTCGCCTCCAGCGTCATCCAGGTCGCCGTCATCGATGGCGCCGTCCCGATCGGGCGAACGGACCGGCGCGTGCGTGCGTGCCTCGTCTCCGGAGACGTCGTCCGGACACGACGGCAGTCGGTGACGTCCTTCCCAGGACCGACAGGACCGGCGAGCCTCTTGTCGTCCCCATCCGTATCCGGTTGGCGACCCGTTGGGCCGGTCCGGACGCGATGGAGTCGGTGCAGGCTTCACCGGCACTCGGCCGATCCTCTCGAAGAGCGTCGGCCGGGATAAGCCACAATATCCGGTATCGAAATCAACCCGTTTCCGGCACGGCGCAGGTGGTTCGGTGCCGGCAGTGCCTGCAGGCGATGATGCGGCGCGAAAGGACGATGGCATGAACCAACCTCGCTGATTGAAGGTTGGCAGGGACAAGCCACAACTTTGCGCCAGGGAGTCAATCGTCCTCTTCGCCGGGCTCGTAGAGGCTTTCGCGGCCGATGCGTTCGAGGCAGGTCTCGGCCGTCCAGGGGATCATGACCGAGCCGCAGCGGCTGTCGCGATAGAAGCGTTCCAGCGGGAAGCCCTTCAGCAGGGACCGGCCGCCACAGGTGCGCAGCGCCAGCTGGGCGAGGTCGTTGGCGCCCTCCATCACCGTGAACTGGGCGGCGAGCGCGCGCAGCATCTGCTCCCGGGTCGGATCGACGCGCGCCTCGGATATGGCCTGGAACCACAGCGCCTTCATCTGCTGCAGGGTGATGAACATCTTCGCCACCGCGAGCTGCTTGATCGGCGATCGGCGGCGCTTCACACCACCCATGCCCGCGATCTCGCCGCGCAGGTAGCGGACGGTGAAGTCGAAGGCGGCCTGGGCGATGCCGAGATAGGTCGGCGACAGGCTGATGAACATGTGCGGCCAGCGCATCGACGCCTGGAAGTAGAGGCCGCGCGGCATCAGGACGGCGTCGTCGTCGACGAAGACGTCCTTGAAGACGATGGTGCGCGAAACCGTGCCGCGCATCCCAACGGGATCCCAGTCGCCGACGACTTCGACACCCGGGACCTTGGGCGGCACGGCGAGATAGATCGCATCGCGGCGCGACGGCGGTTCGGCGGAGCCGGCTTCGCCGCACATGATGCCGTAATAGTCGGCGGCGCCGGCGAGGGAGGCGAAGATCTTGCGGCCGTTGATGCGCCAGCCACCCGCCACCTTTTGCGCCACGGTCGAGAACGGCGTCATGCGCGCCGTGCCGTCATAGACGCCGCCCTCCGAGAACGGCTGGGCATAGAGCGCGCCCTCGCCGACGATGCGCCGGTAGTGCAGGGC
>JAEZHS010000461.1 GCA_023436825.1 Pseudomonadota bacterium
CCGCCCCCCCCCCCCCCCCCGTCCGGAAGAGCTCGAGGAGAGCAGGTATGTTGAAGCGCGTCCTGATCGCCAATCGCGGGGAGATCGCAATCCGCATCGCCCGGGCTGCGGCGTCGCTCGGCGTCGATTCGGTTGCGGTCTTCACCCAGCCCGATTCGATGTCGCTGCACACCAGGCTGGCGGGCTCGGCGCGCGAGATCGGCGGCGATGCCATACGCGGCTATCTCGACATCGAGGCGATCATCGCCGCAGCCAAGGCAAGCGGCAGCGATTGCGCCCATCCGGGCTACGGCTTTTTGTCGGAGAACACCCTCTTCGCCGAGCGCTGCCAGGCCGAAGGGCTGCATTTCATCGGCCCCTCGCCCAAGAGCCTGAAACTGTTCGGCGACAAGGTCGCCGCCCGCGCCTTCGCCCAGGGGCAAGGCATTCCCGTCGTCCCAGGTGCGGCTGCGCTGGCTTCCGCAACGGAGGCAAAGGAGCGCGCCAAGTCGATCGGCTATCCGGTGATGCTGAAGGCTTCGGCCGGCGGCGGCGGCCGCGGCATGCGCGCGGTGACCAGACCGGATGAAATGGACGACGCCTTCGCGCGCTGTCAGAGCGAGGCCGAGGCCGCCTTCGGCGATCGCGCCGTGTTCCTGGAGAAGATCGTGCCGCGTCCCCGTCACATCGAGGTCCAGGTGCTGGGCGACGGCAAGGGCAACGTCGTGCATCTCCACGAACGCGACTGCTCGGTGCAATTGCGCAATCAGAAGGTCGTCGAGGTGGCGCCCGCGCCCAACCTCGACGCCGGCCTCAGGCAGCGCATCCTCGACGATGCCGTGAAGCTCGCCCGCGCCGCGCACTACGAGAATGCCGGCACCGTCGAGTTCCTGGTTGATCCCGAGCGCGGTGAGCACTTTTTCATCGAGTGCAATCCGCGCATCCAGGTCGAGCACACCATCACCGAGCAGGTCACGGGCTTCGACCTGGTAGAGGCGCAGTTTCGGATCGCCGCCGGCGCATCGCTGGCCGAGTTGGGGCTCGCCGATCAGAAGGCGGTCGGCACCCCACGCGGCTTTGCCGTGCAGGCGCGCGTCGTGGCACTGGGAACCGGCACGCTCAGCGCCTATCGCGAGCCGTCCGGCCCGGGCGTGCGGGTCGATGCCTGCGGCTATGTGGGCTTGGCGCCGCCGCCGCAGTTCGATCCCCTCCTGGCCAAGCTGATCTGCCAGTCCGGTTCCTCGGGCTGCTTCGCGTCCGCGGTCGACCGCACACGTCGCGCGCTCGACGAGTTCCATATCGTCGGCGTGCCGACCAACGGCGACCAGCTGCGCGCGATCCTGGCGCATCCGGAGTTCCGTGCCGGCAACGCGCGCACGACGTTGCTCGCCGACGCGATGGAGCCTGCGAAGGCGAAGACGGGCGCTCTACAATTCCTCGACCAGCAGGTCGCGAGCCTGGGGCGCGGCCGCGGCGCCGGTGCGCCGCCTCCGCGCCCCTTGCCGGTGCCGGCCGGCCACGAGGCCATCGAGAGCCCGCATGCGGGCTCGCTCGTCGACATCAAGGCTCGCGAAGGCTCCGAGGTGAATGAGGGCGACCTGCTGTTCGTCGTCAGCGCCATGAAGATGGAGACGTCCGTCGCCGCGCCGTGCTCCGGCACCGTGACCGCATTGGCGCCGCTTGCGGTGGGTGATGCCGTCGACGGCAGCCAGATCCTCGCCGTGATCAAGCCGGCCGCCGGTGCCGCCCGCGCCGCTCCTGCAACAACGGCGGACGAAGGCTGGCAGCCGATGCTGGACAAGGTCTCGGCCCTGCAGGCGATCGCGCACAAGCGTCTGGCGCCGGACTCGACCGATCCCGGCGTGGTGCGCCAGCGCAATCGCCGCAAGCTCACCTGCCGCGAGCGCATTGACGGGCTGCTCGATTCCGGCAGCTTCCGCGAGGTCGGCAGCCTGGCGGGCTTCGCCAGCTTCGACGAGGACGGCGGCGTCGTGGAGTTCACGCCGGCGAGCCACGTCGGCGGCCAGGGGCGCATCGACAACCGCCCCTGCATCGTCTGCGCCGACGACTTCACCTCGCGCGGCGGCCATGCCGACGGCGCGATCGGCCACAAGTCACGGTACCTCGACCAGCTCTCGATCGAACTGCGCATGCCCTCGATCCGCCTGCTCGACGGCTCGTCGGGCGGCGGCAGCGTCGCCACCATGGTGCCCAAGCAGGATAGTGCGTCGGGCTCCGCCTCGGCCAAGGAGAGCACCGGCGCCATCAAGGCAGGACGGCCGCGCGTCGTCGGCGGCGGCGGCTCGTTCCTGCCCGCCCATCTCGGCAGCACCTTCTATACCGAGCAGCTTGCCTCGGTGCCGGTGGTCAACATGCTTCTAGGCAGCGTGGTCGGCATCGGCGCCGCCAAGGCGGTGCTGGGGCACTTCTCGGTGATGGTGCGCGATATCTCGCAGCTCTTTGTCGCCGGCCCGCCGGTGGTCAGCCACGCCATGGGTTACGACGTCACCAAGGAGGACCTCGGCGGCTGGCACATCCACTGCCGCAACGGCTCGGTCGACAATCTCGCCGAGTCCGAAGAAGAGGCGATGGCCCAGACGCGGCGCTTCCTGTCGTACCTGCCGTCGAGCGTCTACGAGACGCCCCCTGTCACAACGTCCGCCGACCCTGCAGATCGCCGCGATGAAGAGCTGCTGACCCTGGTGCCGCGCAAGCGCACGGCGACCTTCGACATCCGCCGCGCCATCCGGCTGCTGGCCGACAAGGATTCGTTCTTCGAGGTCGGGCCGTTGTGGGGCACCGACCAGGTCACGGGCTTCGTGCGCATGAATGGCTATCCGATGGGCGTCATCGCCTCAGACAGCCGGCATGTGAACGGCGGCGCCCTGACCGCCGACGGCTGCGACAAGCTCAAGCGCCATCTCGACGTGTGCGATCTTTTCCATCTGCCGGTGCTGAACCTCGTGGACAACCCGGGCTTCGCCGTCGGCATCGAGCACGAGATTGCCGGCACCATCCGCAAGGGCGGCGAATGGATGGTGGCCTTCGCCCAGGTCACGGTGCCGATCTTCACCGTGCTGATGCGCCGAAGCTTCGGCGTGGCCGGCATCAACTACGCGACGCCGCGCTCGGCGGCGTCGGCGCGCGTGACGTGGCCGTCGGCCGATGTCGGCGGCATCCCGCCCGAGGGCGGTATCGAGGCGGCCTACAAGCGCCAGCTTGCGGAGGCGGCCGATCCCGCCGCGCTGCGCGCCGAGATCAACGCCCGCATCGAGAGCGTGCGCGGACCGATCGGGCCGCTGAACCGCTTCGAGATCGAGGAGATGATCGACCCGCGCGACACGCGCCGGCTCGCCTGCGAATGGGTGGCCGACGCCTGGCGCCTGGTCAGCCAGCCGTCACGGCTGGGGCCGCGGCCGCTGCAGTTCAGGCCTTAAGGGATGTCCTACCTCCCCATCGCCCTCGGCGATGAGAAGGAAACTGTTACCAGTTGCGGAAGCCGTTGTGCCAGCCGTTGCCCCACGGGCTGCCGAATATGCCGCCCAGGATGCCGCCGATGATGCCGCCGTTGCCCCAGCCACCGTTGCCCCAGCCGCCATTGTGCCAACCATTGCCCCAGCCGCCGTTG
>JAEZHS010000476.1 GCA_023436825.1 Pseudomonadota bacterium
GATCACCGCCACGGGCCATACCGACACGTCGGGCCCGGAGAGCTACAACATGGCCCTGTCGCTGCGCCGCGCGAACGCGGTGAAGGATGCCCTAGTGCGTGAGGGCGTGCCGGCACAGGCGATCACGGTGATCGGCATGGGTGAGAAGGGCTTGCTGGTGCAGACCGGCGACGGCGTGCGCTAGCCGCAGAACCACCGCGTCGAGATCGTGGCCCAGTAGCCGACAGGTCATTCCGAGTTCCCCGACTGGCCTGGCTAGTCTTCGCCGGGGATCACTTGGGCCCATCGGCTATAGCCGGTGGAATTTTTTGTGACTTGGAGCGTCGCGTGCGTGACCGCCCCGCGTCGATGCTTGATTCAAATGCCTCGTAGCTCCTTGCCGAAAATTACCGACGAGCGTAACCGGCATCGACCAAGAGGAGTTGCTGCGCCGTTCTGCGCGAACCGGCGCGACGGTGGAAAATCCGCGCGGCGTGAATTGAGTAATTTCAAACACCTGATGGCGGACCCGGCGAGATTCGAACTCACGACCTCTGCCTTCGGAGGGGATAGGCCGTCCCCCGCTAACCCATTCCAATGTCAGCCAAATTCGATGCGTTCAAGATAGCATGTGTCAACCGCGTGCCACCATGCTAATTTGGTGAAGGGCAGGGAAACTCAACTTCGATGACAGCAGAAATCTGCGTCGCCAACCGTAGCGCGATCGTGCTGGCGGCCGACAGCGCCGCCACAGTGACGCATTGGCAGGACGGTGCGCCGAAGGAGCGCTACTACAAGGGCGCCAACAAAGTGTTCCAGTTCTCCGAGACGGAGCCGGTCGGCGTCATGATCTATGACTCTTGCGGCGCTCCACTCGGTGCCTTGGGAGACCATTATCAAGGATTGCCGGCGCCGCCTGGGCCGATCAAGCTTTAAGACTTTGGACGAGTACGCCCAACACCTGTTCGAGTTTGTGGAGAAACATCTGGGGCACGTCTTCACGTCGGCGGTGCGACACAACGAGTTCAGCGAACTGTTGGTCCGACAGTTTTTTCAGATGCGCAATCTTCTTGCTGAGCGACCCGAGGTGGCGGATGCAACCACGATAGAGGAGCTCGAAGCTGCTTTGGCGAAGGTCGTTGCCGATCGTCTGAAGGATATGCGAGCGGCCAAGCCGCCCGAGGGCATCAACGCCGAGGATGTGAACCAAGTTGTGGCCGACTTCTTGGACGAAGTCGTCAAAGATACTGGCGAGTTTGAAATGCGGCACGAGAAGCTTGGCGCGCCCAAGCTCAAGCAGTTCTCGGAGGAGTGGAAGAAGCAATTCTGGGAATTGATGATCCGGGTCGCGATGCAGCGATACCGACAACTCGCCAGCATGACAGGCGTCGTTGTGGCCGGTTACGGCTCAGATGATTTCTTCCCGGGTTACGTACACTACGGCTGCTATGGTTTTTTGAACCATCGCCTCGCCGTGGTGAAGCTTGGCGCGAGCAACATCTCTGGTGACAATACCTCGCAGATCCAGGCGTTTGCTCAAGCTGAAATGTCAGAGACGTTCATGGTTGGGGTGAGCCCCGAGGTTCTGGGGTTCGTCTCGGAAGCGACGGACAGTTGCCTCTCCAAGGTCACAAACGAACTCCAACAGGCAGGCGCTACGCTCCCTCCGGACTGGCAGAAGCGCCTAGAGACACTTCAGCAGGAGCACCGGGACCTGTGGATGAAGAAAGCCATAGACCGGCATTGGCGCCCTCTGAGCCGCGTCGTCGGGTCGCTACCAATCGAAGATATGGCCACCTTGGCGGAAACCTTGGTCGCGCTTACATCGTTGAAAGAGCGCGTCACTCAAGGCACTGAGACGGTTGGCGGCGCGGTAGACGTCGCCGTGATGACAAGGGGTGACGGGTTCATTTGGGTGAAGCGGAAACACTACTTTGACCCGAGTCTCAATCCCCGCTACTTTGACCGCCTGCGCCGTTGAACCAGGGGAAACTACAATGGACCGCATCCTGGAAAAGGCACTCGACGTGGATACCATCACGGTCGAAGAAGAGCTCTCTAAACGCTCCATGGCCTCACTGCGGAACCTGCTATTCAACGGCCCTTTACCACCGGAAGAGGTCATCCGGCGGGAGTATCACGAGGTAATCGAAAAGGCTCACCGGGATCTTGCTGCGGCAAGCCCGGTTGCCGCGCTTTGCAGGCGCTAACCCAATATTAGGCCTGTCCGCTCTTCCTTTCATTTGTGACTGCCGGTAACGGCAGCTGCTCGACCACCGCCCGCCGCACGTCCGGCACGTGGTGGGCATAGGCCATATAGCTCTCGACGGTGAGCCACCCGCCCTGGTCCATGCCGTCCCGGACCGACGCCCGCAGCGCCATCATGGTCGTCGCCAGCAGGTGGCGGAACCAGTGCTGGGTGATCTTGCGCATCAGCTTCATGTCGGCCCAGGCTTGGCCGATCACCTGGCGGGCCTCGGCGATCGCCCCGGTAGCGCGCAGCTCGAGCGCTCGGCCGAGCGCCTGGCGCCGGCGGGCTGCGACGGCGCGAGCCTTGGCGTTGTTGAAGGCCGTGCGGTTGTGGCCCGACAGGCCGTTCTCTGTCTTGTAGGGTTTGCCGCGGTTTGTGAGGAACAGCGGGCCCTCGCGGTCCCACAGCCGGCCCCGGATCTTCAGGTAGTCGCGCAGCGCCTGGCCGGCGGCCGGGTGCAGCGAGGCCGTCACCGGCTCGCCGCTCTTGGTGGTCGGGAAGGTGATCTGCTCGCGACCAGGCGCCAGCATGGCGTCGCGAAGTCGCGGCCTCAGCACGGCCGTGGCGCGCTGGCCGGTGCTCCACTCGACCCATAGCTGCGGCTTCAGGTGTTCGCCGGCGTTGTCGATCAGCAGCATGATGAGCTCGGGCCGCCACTCGGCGACGTGGCGGCGCTGGCGATGCTTGGGCTTGCGCGCCGCGGCGTCCCGCTCGAAATGCGGCATCGTCTTGTCGGTGAGCCACTTGCGAGAGCGATGGGCGCAGAAGTTCAGGAACGACATGAAGCCGTTCAGCCATCGCTCGCGGCTCGAGGCGGCGACGCCGGCGGTCTCCGATTCGGCGAGCGAGGTCCATTCCTCGGCCGAGATCGTGCTCATGGTGCGGATGCCGAACTTCAGCACAACGGTGGCGGCGAGCTTCTTCTCACGCCAGCCCGGCTTGCGGCCGGCCTTTCGCGGTCGTTTCAGCCAAGCCTCTACCGCGATGGAAACAGGACGACTGGGCTGCCTTCCGTGGATGGCCTCCTGGCGCGCCTCGAGCGCCCATGTGTCGCGCATCGCTTCGGCGTCGGGGAGGGTTTCGGCGATCGCAGGAAGGCCAGTACTCTTTCGGATGCGGCGTGAGCGTCGGCCGGCGTCGAGGGCGCCCAGGCGCACGGTGCCGATGACGTGCCAGAAGCCGTCGCGCTCGACGACCTGAAGCCCGGGGCGGGCGCGCTTCGCTGCCTTGCGCTTGCCGCCCTGGCGCTGTCCTCGGCTGTTATGGCTCGGGCCAGGGCCTGGTACTCGCCTTCCGTCCATCGCTTCGACCTGCCGATATGATGATGGTGCTGCAATCGCTGCTGATGCGATGGCCGACGACCGTCCTCGGTGAGACGACATTGCAGCCAGCGCGGCGACTTGCCAAGCCGGTACGCGATCCAGTCGAGTGGCTGGTGGTCAGGGTCGGCGGGGGCGGTGAGCATGTGACGGCCAGTCCCGATAACAGGCGCATCTGGTCGCCCAGTAGGGCTCGCTCCGGTCACGATTGAGGCGCCTCAAGCGTGGCGACGCGCGCCTCCAGGGCGGCGATGCTCGCGTCCTTTTGCGCGTCGCGAGCCTCGAGCGCGTCGATCTTCAGCAGCGCCGACTTCAGCGCGGCGTAGAGCGTGGGCACCAGCTTGCCGGTGTCGATCTGCTGCGGGACGATGTCGTCGCCGTCGACCGCGTCCTTCTCGCCCCTCACCGCGCCTGGCATCAGCGCCTGCATCTCGTGGGCGATGAAGCCCCAGTACAGCCCGCCGTTGGGATCGCGCACCCAGCGATGCTTGATCGGCCGCGAGTCGCGAACGATCTGCTCGGCCTCCTCGAGCACGTTGTCGTCGACGTCGAACTTCAGCCGGTAGTCGGACGAGGTGTTAAAGAACGTCTGCGAGCTGTTGCACGAGATGCCGCCGACATTGCTGCCGGAGCGGTTGACCACCAGCGAGTTGCCATCGCTGTTGCGATTGATCAGCACGGCATAGACGCCGTTGTTGCTGAAGTGCGCCGAACCGTCGGCGCTGATCGCGACGCCGGTCGTGGTGTTGCCCGAACCCGGCACGGTTGTGGAGTTCTGCCCCCACAGCACCTGGCCCGTATAGTAGTAGGACCCGCCGACGCCGCCGGTGCCGGTCAGCGGGACGGCATTGGCCAGTACGTAGGTATTGAGGGCCGTGTAGATGTAGCCGACAACGATCCAGTCGGTGCCGTCATAGACATACTCGGTCCAGATCGACGAGCTCGGGCTGTTGTCGTCGATCCAGTGCTGGCCCGCATACGGCGTCGCCGGCGCGTTGTTGCCCTTGCTGGTGCTGCCGAGCGCCTGCAGGGCGCTTTGGATATCGGTGCGAACGTTGGTGCGCGTATCGTTCGCGATGGTCAGGTCGTGCTGGCTCATGCCGAGGTCTCCGCTATAGCCGAGAGTTGCGACACCTCGGCGTAGTAATTGAGGTCTGTCGCCCTAAAGTCCGTCCGCAGCTCAAACGCACGCGCTCGGAACTCGCCGGCGTCGATGCGCGCCCAAGCCGTCCACACCGGCGAGCCGGCTGGGGCGTCGTCGGTGCTACGGACCCAGGTCACCACCTCGGCCTCGTTGCCGCTCACTTCCATGTCCCAGCTTTCGGCGCTGTCGCAGAGCTCGGTCGAATCCCAACTGTCAGCGTTGTTCACCACCTGCGCGGTGATGCCGACGGTCAGGCGCACGTTCTGCACCGAGCCGAGATCCATGGCGGCGTGCCAGGCGTACGAGCCCGTCGCCTGCCCAGGCGTCAGCCGCAGCTTGCTCGACACGACGCTGCAGTTGGTCTTGGCTCCGCCGAAGGTCGGATCCTCGGTCAGCGTGGCGACGCTGCTGAAGGCCTTTAGGGCCACCTGCTTGGTCACCCAGCTCACCGGGTTGGGGCTGTAGTTGCCGGTGCTGTCGCGCGCCTTGGCGAGATAGGCGCCGGCCTTGAGCGGCAGCATGACAATGGTGGCGTTGCCTGGCACGGCGTCGCCGATCGGCGTGGCCGCGTCCCAGGTCGCGCCCGAGGTCGCCGGCGAATGGCGGAACACGATGCTGCCGCCGATCTTGACGTCGAGGTCGA
>JAEZHS010000571.1 GCA_023436825.1 Pseudomonadota bacterium
GCTCAAGGCCGACGGCACGGACGAGGAAGTGGCGCTCGACGCGATCGGCGTCGGTGACCGGCTGCGCGTGCGGCCCGGCGAAAAGGTGCCGGTCGACGGCGAGGTGGCCGAAGGCCGCTCCTCGCTCGACGAATCGATGGTGACAGGCGAGTCCATGCCGGTCACCAAGGAGGTCGGCGCCAAGGTGATCGCGGGCACCCTGAACACGACCGGCAGCTTCGTGATGCGGGCGGAGAAGGTCGGCCGCGACACCATGCTGTCGCGCATCGTGCAGATGGTGGCCGAGGCCCAGCGCTCGCGCGCGCCCATCCAGCGGCTGGCGGACATGGTCTCGGGCTACTTCGTGCCCGTGGTCATCGGCATTGCCCTCGCCGCCTTCGCGGCCTGGACCATCTGGGGCCCCGAGCCGCGGCTCGCCTTCGGGCTGGTGGCGGCGGTGACCGTGCTGATCATCGCCTGCCCCTGTGCCCTGGGCCTCGCGACGCCGATGTCGATCATGGTCGGCGTCGGGCGCGGCGCCCAGGCGGGCGTGCTGATCAAGAATGCCGAGGCGCTGGAGCGCATGGAGCGAGTCGACACGCTGGTGGTCGACAAGACCGGCACGCTGACCGAGGGCAAGCCCAAGGTGGTAGCAATCGTTCCGGCAGCAGGATTCGCCGAGGCCGAGGTGCTGCGCCTCGCCGCCAGTGCGGAGAAGGCGAGCGAACATCCGCTGGCACTGGCGATCATCGCCGCGGCGGCCGAGCGCAAGCTCGCACTTGCCGACGTTGCCGATTTCGACTCGCCCACCGGCAAGGGCGTGGTCGGCACGGTCGAGGGCCGCCGCCTGGCGCTGGGCAATGCCCGGTTCCTGCGCGAGCTCGGCACTGACACGGCAGCCCTCGAGGGCGAGGCCGAGCGCCTGCGCCAGGAGGGTGCCACGGCGATCTTCCTCGCCGTCGACGGCAAGGAAGCCGCGATCTTCGCCATCGCCGATCCGGTGAAGGAAACGACGCCGGCGGCGCTCGAGGCGCTGGCGCGGGAGAAGGTCCACGTGGTCATGCTGACCGGCGACAACCGCACCACCGCTCAGGCCGTCGCCCGGCGGCTCGGCATCACCGAGGTCGAAGCCGAGGTGCTGCCCGACCAGAAGAGCGCCGTGGTCGAGAAGCTGCGCCGGGAGGGCCGCATCGTCGCCATGGCAGGCGACGGCGTGAACGACGCGCCGGCACTGGCCGCGGCCGAGGTCGGCATCGCCATGGGCACCGGCACGGACGTCGCGATCGAAAGCGCCGGCGTCACCCTGCTCAAGGGTGACCTGACCGGGATCGTGAAAGCACGCCGCCTGTCGCAGGCGACCATGCGCAATACTCGTCAGAACCTGTTCTTCGCCTTCATCTACAACGCAGCAGGCATGCCGATCGCCGCCGGCGTGCTCTACCCGACCTTCGGCATCCTGCTGTCGCCCATCATCGCGGCGGCGGCCATGGCGCTGAGCTCGGTCAGCGTCGTCGGCAATTCGCTGCGCCTGCGGCGGCTGCGCCTCTAAAGCGCCTGCCGCCGGGCAAAGAAGTTGTAGAGCGTGCCCAGTACCAGGGCGATGTACCAGCCCCAGGCATAGCTCTCAGCCAGACCGATCACGAAACCCTGCCAGATCAGAAGCTCGAAGCCCGGCAGGAAGATGGCGAGCGCCTCGTGCTTCACAGGCAGGCCGGGCAGCAACAGGTAGCCCACGATGCAGAGCACGAACGATACCGCGAGGAACAGGCTGAGGCTCATGCCAAGCACCGCGACCGGAATGGTGCGGATGATTGGCGTCTGGCCATCTGCCTGGGCCTGCGTATGGACGTTGGCAAAGACCATGACGGATCTCCTCTCGTCGACGCAATCGCGATGTGACCCAACGACGGCTTTGGCGCCTTGATCCAGCTCAAATGGAGCGGACAGCTTTCGATCGAGACTGCCTCTCGAGGGACATCGGAGAGGAGCGGCCCATGGGGCACACTTGGCGTACCTGGTTGATCGGCACGCCCTTGGGCTGGGCGCTGTCGCTCGTCGTTGCAGCGGCGGGAGCGTATCTGCTGATTACCCACACCGGGCATGTGCTGGGCGCCCTTCCTTACCTGCTGCTTCTCGCCTGCCCGCTCATGCACGTCTTTGGGCACGGTGGACACGGCCGCCATCGCCATGATGGCAAAAATTAGGCAGACCATTTTCCCTTGATCGTCGACGACAGCGTCCCCTAAATGGGTGGGGCATGCTGCTGATCCGCCACTCCCAGCGCGCGAACAACGCCGTCCGGACGACCTCCGGGGCCGGCGAGCTGTTCGTCGCCTCGGTGGTGATCTGCATGATCCTCGCCTCGTTCGGCGACGCCGTCGATCCGGCGCTGTTCGGCGAAGCGGGCCTCGAGTTCGCCATCTTCGATTTCGGCGGCGAATTCTCCGTGCTGGCGATGCGCCACTGGCATCTGATCCAGCTTCTGCTGGCCGGCGCGGTCGGGGCATTCGGCGTCTTCGTGCTGCGTGTTTTCGCCGCCGGCCTTGTCCGGATCCTGCGCCCGGCCGGCCGGCGCTCCATCGACAAGGTGCCCATAGGTCTCTGACGAAAAGACAGCCGTTTTAACGTCCTTTTTCGTTGGAGACTCGTCGTGGAACTCGAACTGTTTTCGGCCGGATTCTTTTCGGCCCTGTTGGCTATCGTCCTGATCGACCTGGTTCTGGCAGGCGATAACGCCCTGATCATCGGCCTGGTCGCGCGCAACCTGCCCAAGAACACGCAGCGCAGCGTGATCTTCTGGGGCACCTTCGGCGCCATCGCCATCCGCGCCCTGATGGCGATCCTGGTCGTCTACATCCTCGACGTGCCGGGCTTCATGCTGGCCGGCGGCATCGCCCTGGTATGGATCGCCCGCAAGCTGCTCACGCCGGAGGAGAACAGCGCGGAGAACCATCTGGTGAAGGGGCCGGCGACCAGCTTCGCCGGCGCCATCCGCACCATCGTCATCGCCGATGCCGTGATGGGTGTCGACAACGTGCTGGCGATCGGCGGCGCCGCTCACGGCAGCATCCTGCTGATCGTGCTGGGGCTCGCCATCAGCGTGCCGATCATCGTCTGGGGCAGCCAGCTCGTGATCAAGCTGGTCGACCGCTTCCCGTCGGTGGTGCTGCTGGGCGGCGCCGTGCTGGCCTGGACCGGCTACTCCATGGTCGTGCGCGAGCCGCTGCTCGGGCCGTGGTTCCAGGGCCATCCCGCCACCAAGCTGGTCGCTGCCGTCCTGATCTTCTCGATCTCGCTCGCTCCCTGGTACTCCGCGCGCATGTCCGACCAGATGAAGCCGCTGGTCGTCATCCTGCCGGGCGTGCTGGTGTGGCTGCTCGGCGTCGAGGTGGCGGCGAGCGTCTGGAAGCTGCAGGTCGACTATCTGCTGGCCACGCAGACCGGCGAGTACATGCTCGAGGCCGTGCGCTGGCTGGGTTGGCTGCCGCTGGTCGCCGGCTATCTCTGGGTGCGCGAGCGCCTGATGCTGCGCCGCCAGCATACCGCCCGCGGCTGATCAAACGCTTGCCGCACGCATTGCCGCCCAGTACGACCGCGGCATGCGCGCCAAGCTTTCCATTGCAATCGGCCTCTGCCTGTCGCTGACGGCAGAGGCGCAGGCCCAGACTCCGACTGCGTCCGACGACATGGCCTACTGCGCCGAGCTGTCGGCTCTCTATCGCCGCTATCTCGGCAACACCGGCCAGGGCAAAACCTTTCCCGATGTCGCGGCTGGAACGGCGATCGACCAGTGCGAGCGGGGCAACACGGCAGCGGGCATCCCGGTACTGGAAAAGAAGCTGCGCGACGCACGCTTCACCTTGCCCAAGCGAAGTTGATCAGCGACGCGTCGCCTGCAGCGAGAGCGCGAGCGGCAGCCATGGCTTGTCCGGCCAGTGCCAGTCGCCGTCGTCCTTCTTCACCAGCAACTGGAACATGCGCCACGGCACCTGGGCGTGCTCATGCAGCCAGTCGAGCGTGAGACCGGCCTCGATCAGGCCGCCCACGATGTCGGACAACGGGTGCAGCCATTCGACGTTGGTCGCGTTCTGCAGACGCGCCGTCGGATCGGCATAGTCCTTGGGATCGACCAGCACGATGGGCTCACGCCCGAGATACGGCACGAAATAGCCGGGCCTGCCGTCAGGCAATTGCATCTCGTCGTCGAAAACATAGGCCGCGGGATGGGCATCGGCGTAGTAGACGCGGCCGCCGGGCTTCAGGAACGAGGCTACGATCGCGGCCCAACGCCGGATGTCGGGCAACCAGCAGGTGGCGCCCCAGGTCACGAACACCAGATCGAACGAGGCGGGTTCGGGGATCGCCGTCAGCGCGTCGTAGAGATCGGCCAGCACGAAGCGCGCCGATCCGGCAAGGCCGAGCTCCATCGCCAGGCTGCGGGCGGCCTCGATGGCGGCTGGCGAGAAATCGAGGCCGACGACCGTGGCGCCGCGTTGCGCGAGCGTCAGCGTGTCGGCGCCGAAATGGCATTGCAGGTGCAGCACCCGGAGCCCGCGCACGTCGCCCAGCTCGCGCTCCTCGATGGCATTGAGCGTGCCGCGGCCGGAACGCAGCGATGCGAGGTCGTAATCGCTGCCGGGGCCGAGATGGACGCGAGTGCGCTCGTTCCAGTTGGCGCGGTTCAGCTCGCGCCAGCGATGGGCGTCGCCGCTCACACGGTGAGCTCGGCGCCGGTCAGGCGACGATAGGCTTCGAGATAGCGCTTGCTGGTGGCGTCGACGACTTCAGGCGGCAGCTTGGGCGCCGGCGCATCGCCGTTCCAGCGGCCGGCATGGCGTTCGACGTCGAGCCAGTCGCGCAGCGGCTGCTTGTCGAAGCTGGGCTGCGGCTTGCCGGGGACGTAGCCGTCGAGCGGCCAGAAGCGCGAGCTGTCGGGAGTCATGACCTCGTCGATCAGCAGGATCTCGCCCGCTTTGGTGCGGCCGAACTCGAACTTGGTATCGGCGATGATGATGCCCTGCTTCAGCGCGACGTCGCGGCCCTCGGTGTAGACGACGCGCGTCAGGCGTTCGAGCTCGGCGGTCACGTCCTTGCCCAGCACCTCGGCCATGCGGCCGACGGTGATGTTCTCGTCGTGGCCGCTCTCGGCCTTGGTGGCCGGGCTGAAGATCGGCGGATCGAGCCGGCCGCTTTCCTTCAGTCCCGCCGGCAGCGCCTCGCCGGCAAGTGTTCCCTGCCTGGCGTATTCGCGCCACGCCGAGCCCGAGAGATAGCCGCGGATCACGCATTCGATGGGGAACACCGTGCCGCGCCGGCACAGCATGGCGCGGCCGGCGATCTCGGCGCGGTGCGACTTCAGCGCCGGCACCCGGGCGATGATCGCATCGGCGTCGGCCGCGATCATGTGGTGCTGCACGACGCCCTCGAGCTGGCGGAACCACCACGCGCTGGTCTGGGTCAGCACCGCGCCCTTCATAGGGATCGGCTCGGCCATCACCACGTCGTAGGCGCTGACGCGGTCGGTGGCGACCAGCAACAGCCGCTCGCCGTCGACCTCGTAGACGTCACGCACCTTGCCGCGGGCGATCCGCTTCAGGGGCAGATCGCTCGTCGTCATCAACACCATCTTTAGTCCCCTTCGCGGCGCTTCACTTCTCGTGCCGCATCTCCTCGAACACTTCCTTCGCCGTCAGCAGCGCCTCGCGCACCGACGGCAGGCCGATATAGCCGCCGAGATGCAGCAGCGCCTCGGACAATTCGTCCTCGGTCCAACCCTGGTTGCGTGCCATGCGCAGATGGATGGCGAGTTCCGGCCAGCGCGCCTGGGCGGTGTCGGAGATCACGCAGATCAGAGCCCGGGTCTTGAGGTCGAGGCCGGGCCTGGACCACAGCATGCCGAACACCGCCTCGCGGGCATAGTCGCCGAACTTCTGCATCATCGGATCGGCATAGACCGACTTGTTCATCGCGTCGGCGTACTTCTCGCCCATCAGCTTGCGGCGGATCTCGGTACCCTTCTTGTAGTTCTCGCTCTCGGCCATCGTTTCCCTCCTGTGAGGCGTGCAGCGTAGCCGCTTTTCTTATGCCGAGGCTATGCAGGACGCCCTTGCTCCCTCTCGAAAGCCTACGGCTGGCGGACCTATGTCCGGGATGTTCAGCGGAGCCATGCTGCTTTGCGCACTTTCCTCCTGGCCGCGGTTTTCGCCTGCTGTGCAGGCCTGCCGGGCAACGCCGATCCGCCCAGCGAAGACCGGGCCCCTCCCAGCACGACGGCAAGCCCGGCCGGCGCCGACGGCGCGACCTCGGCGCCGTCAAAAGCCAGCCGGCTGACGTGCCGACGCTATTTCGGCTGCCTGCCGTCGCCGCGCTCCGCCACCCACTCGATCGAGGACTGAAAAGGAGCTGTCATGTACCAGAGCACCGACTGCACGGCGGAAGGCGAGCCTCCATCCAGTCCGGTGTACGGTGACGAAGGCGCGCAGGTCGATCGCGTGATGGCGATCGCCCACCTGCCGCAAACCGCCCGGGTCGCCGTCATCGGACACCACACCCTGCCCTTCGTCGTGGCGTTGCTGCGCCGCGGCTGCGAGAGCGTACGCAGCCTGCGTCCCGGCAGCCCCGCACCCGACTGCGAACCAGTCGATCTCGCCTGGATCGTCGACCTCCAGGACGAGCGCGAGCTCGACGAGGCGCTGCGGGCGGCACGCTGGCGCGCCGGCCAACGC
>JAEZHS010000640.1 GCA_023436825.1 Pseudomonadota bacterium
AGCTGGAAGCTCGCGGTCCGGAAGATCATGACGCCGTCCACACCGCGAGCTCGTATCCGTCCGGATCGGCGAAGTGGAACCGGCGGCCGCCGGGGAAGTCGTAGGCCGCCTTGACGATGCGTCCGCCGGCCGCCTCTATGCGTCGCTGGATATCCGCAAGGTCGTTGGCGTAGAGGATGACCAATGGGCCGCCCCCGCCGCGAGCCTTGGCGGCACCGGCGAAGCCGCCGGTCAGCCGGCCGTCGCGGAACTCGCAATATCCGGGACCGTAGTCCTTGAACGTCCAGCCGAAGACGTCGCCATAGAACTTCTTGGCGCGCGCCACGTCGGTCACGTCGAACTCGACATAGTCGATGCGGCGGTCGTTCTCGCTCTTGGTCGTGGACATGATCGCTCCTGGATGAAGGGGAGGAGCGATCCTGTCCGATATTCATGCCGGCGTCTTCGGCCGGAGCTGTGACCTCGGTTGTGTGCCAGCAGTGCTGTCAGTTGTACTTGGCGAGTTCCTGCCGGCCGATCTGGTTACGGTGGACCTCGTCGGGACCGTCGAAGATCCGCATCGACCGAGCCGAGGCGTAGGCCTTGGCCAGGCCGAAGTCATCCGAGACGCCGGCGCCGCCATGCGCCTGGATCGCCATGTCGAGGACGCTCGACAGCATCTTCGGCACGGCGACCTTGATCATGGCGATCTCGGCCCGCGCCACCTTGTTGCCGACCGTGTCCATCATGTAGGCGGCCTTGAGTACCAGGAGCCGAGCCTGCTCGATCATGATGCGCGCCTCGGCGATGCGCTCCAGCGTGACGGTCTGCTCGGCAAGCGGCTTGCCGAAGGCGACGCGCGACTTCACGCGCCTGCACATGTCCTCCAGCGCGCGCTCGGCCGCGCCGATCGCCCGCATGCAATGATGGATGCGGCCCGGTCCCAGCCGGCCCTGGGCGATCTCGAAGCCGCGGCCTTCGCCCAGAAGGATGTTGGAGCGCGGCACGCGGACATTGTCGAACACGACCTCGGCATGGCCGTGCGGGGCGTCGTCGTAGCCGAACACCGACAGCGGCCGCACCACCTTCACACCCGGGGTGTCCATCGGCACCAGCACCATCGACTGCTGGCGGTGGCGGTCGGGATTCGAGGGATCGGTCTTGCCCATGAAGATCGCGACCTTGCAGCGCGGGTGGGTGGCGCCGGTCGTCCACCACTTGCGCCCGTTGATCACGTAGTGATCGCCGTCGCGCAGGATCGTGCTCTCGATGTTGGTGGCATCGGAGGAGGCGACGGCGGGCTCGGTCATGGCGAAGCAGGAGCGGATGTCGCCGGCCAGCAGCGGCTTCAGCCACTGCTCGTTCTGCTCCTCGTTGCCGTAGAGCTCCAGCGTTTCCATGTTGCCGGTGTCTGGGGCGGAGCAGTTGAACACCTCGGACGCCATCGGCGCGCGCCCCATGATCTCGCACAAGGGCGCATATTCGAGGTTGGTGAGGCCGGCACCGCGCGGCGAGTGCGTCAGGAAGAGGTTCCATAGCCCTTCCGACCGGGCCTTCTTCTTGAGTTCCTCCATCAGCGCCGTCGGCAGCCAGCGGTCGCCGGCCTCGATCTCACGGACGTGGCGCGCCTCGTTGGGATAGATGTGGCGATCCATGAAATCCCTGAGCTTGTCCTGCAGGGCCACGACCTTGTCGGAATAGGCGAATTCCATGGCTAACCTCCTGATGCCGTAGGCCCTTGGTAGGGCTGCGTGCTCCATCAGGAAATTGAATAGATTTCATGATATCTCATGCACATGATTAATCTCTCACGCATCGACCTCAACCTCCTGGTCGTGCTGGAGGCGATCGTCGCCGAAGGCGGCGTCAGCCGCGCGGCCGAGCGGCTCAACTTGACGCAGCCCGCCGTGAGCCATGCGCTGGCCCGGCTGCGCGAGCTGTTCGACGATCCGCTGTTCGTGCGCGAGGGCCGCAACCTCGCGCCGACATCGCTCACCAAGCGCCTGGTCGAGCCGCTGCGCCAGTCGCTGCAGGCGCTGGGTGCGCTGATCGAGAAAGGCGAGAGCTTCGATCCGGCGCGGACGGAAGCGGTCTTCACGGTATCGATGCGCGATCCCATGGAGGTGCTGATCCTGCCACGCATGATGCAGCGCTTCAGGCGCACCGCGCCGCAAGTCGACTTGCGCACGGTGCAGGTCCGCCGCCGCAGCCTCGAGAGCGGCCTCGCAGACGGTACGCTCGACGCTGCCCTCGATGTCGCCCTGCCTCTGTCGGAGCGAATCCACCGCCAGCGAGTGAGCGCCGACCGCTTCGTGGTGGCGGCCCGCAAGGGGCACCCGCGGGTGCGGCCGGGCTTTACCCTGGCGGCCTACCTTGCCGAGAAGCATGTCATGGTGACATCGCGCCGCCGCGGTCCGGGGGCGGAGGACATCGAACTCGGCCAGCAGGGCCGGCGCCGCCACGTTGCCTTGCGTTGCCGCAACTATCTCGCGGCCATCCGCGTGGTGGCCGAGAGCGATCTGGTGCTGACGATGACCGCGCGCTACGCGTCGTTGCTCGGTACCGGATCGGGGGTGCGGGTGTTGCCCATGCCGCTCAAGATGCCGACGCTCGATCTCTTTCTCTATTGGCACGACCGCGTCCACGACGACCCGGCCAATCGCTGGCTGCGCTTGCAGCTCGTCGAAGCGTTGGGCAAGACTGGCAGACGTCCGTAATCGCCGGAGTTCATCGCGTGTCATTCGATACCAGGCCGACCGTCGATCAGCCCGACGACGATCCGTACCTCTGGCTCGAGGACATCGAGAGCGAACGTGCGCTCGCCTGGGTGGCGGCCGAGAACGATCGCACGCTGAAAACCTTCGGCGGCGCGGAGTTCGCGGCGGATCGCGACATCCTGTCGGCGATCCTCGACCGGCCCGACAAGATCCCCTTGATCGCGCGGCGCGGGCCGTGGGTCTATAATTTCTGGCTCGATGCCAAGAACCCGCGCGGCCTGTGGCGTCGCACGACGCTCGACAGCTATCGCCTCGACCAGCCGGCCTGGGATGTCCTGCTCGACATCGATGCCCTGGCCGCGGCCGAAGGCGATGACTGGATCTGGGGTGGCGCCACGACTCGGCCGGGCACGCATGATCGCGCGATCGTGCGTCTGTCGCGCGGCGGCAGCGACGCCGTGGTGCTGCGCGAATTCGACCTGACGAGTCGGACCTTCGTGAAGGACGGCTTCGTCCTGCCGGAAGCCAAGGGCGGGGTGAGCTGGCTCGATCCCGACACACTGCTGCTCAGCAGCGCCTGGGGTGGTGACGTCACGACGTCGGGCTACGCCCGCACGGTGCGGCTGTGGCGGCGCGGCACCGACGCGGCCCAGGCCCCGGTTCTTTTCGACGTATCGCGGCAGAGCATGTCGGCCGGCGCGGGAGTCGACCGCGAGCATGCCTCGAAGCTCGTGTGGTACGCCGAACACATTGGCTTCTTCGACGTCACTCTCTGGATGGCGGACGGCGAGGGCGCCAACCGCGTCAAGCTCGACTTGCCGACCGACGTCGAGATGCAGACCCACTACGACTGGATGGCGATCAAGCCGCGCAAGAGCTGGACGGTGGGAGGCAGGACCTGGCCTGCCGACACCTTGCTCGGCATCAGGTTCGATGCGTTCATGGCCGGCAGCCGTGATTTCGTCGTCCTGTTCGAGCCCGCTGCCCGGCGGGTGCTCGAAGGCTTCTTCTGGAATACCGGCCGGCTGGTACTGTCGATCCTCGACAACCTGCAGCCGGTGTTCGAGGTCCTCACGCCATCCGATGCCGGCTGGGTGCGACGCGGGCTGGCCGGCCTGCCGGCGATCGGTGTGGTCGACCTCTCGCCGCTGGATGTCGAACCGTCGGAGAGCAATGGCGACCTCGTTGCGACGGTGCAGGATCCGTTGACGCCGCATTCCCTGATGTTGCTCGCCAAGGACAAGGGCCCGGTCCTGCTCAAGCGGTCTTCGCCGGCATTTTCGCCGGAGGGCCTGGTGGTGACTCGTCACGAGGCGATCTCGATCGACGGCGAGCGCATCCCCTACACCCAGACCGGTCCGGCCGGCGAGACCGGCGATGCGCCGGTGCATCTCACCGGCTACGGCGGCTTCCGCCTGCCGAGCAGGCCTTACTACAACGCGAGCATCGGCAAGATGTGGCTGGAACGGGGTGGCACCAGCGTCATCGCCAACATCAGGGGCGGCGGCGAGTTCGGCACCCTCTGGCATGATGCCGGCCGCGGCGCCGGCAAGCGGCTGACGCACGACGATTTCGCCGCCGTCGCCGCCGACCTGGTGCGCCGCGGCGTGACGCGGCCAAGCCGCATTGCCGCCGAGGGCGGATCGAACGGCGGCATCCTGATCACCAACATGCTGACGCGCTATCCCGAGCGCTTCGGCGCCTTGTTCTGCACCATCCCGCTGATCGACATGCGCCGCTACTCCAAGCTCCTGGCCGGCGCGAGCTGGATCGCCGAATACGGCGATCCCGACAAGCCGGAGGAATGGGACTGGCTGAAAACCTATTCGGCTTATCATCAGGCCGTGCCCGGCCGGGCCTATCCGCCGATGCTGATCGCCACGACACGCCGCGACGATCGCGTGCATCCGGGCCACGCCCGCAAGATGACGGCCAAGCTGCGCGCCATGGGCTACGACCAGGTCTATTTCTACGAGCCCGCTGCCGGCGGTCACGGCTACGGCAAGGACAACAAGGAGCGGGCCGCCTTCTCGGCGCTGGGCTACACGTTCCTCCGGCAGAAGATCGGCTGGTCGTAATTGCGGGGGTGATAGGCAATGGAGGATCTCCGGCACGATCTCTCGGGGATCTGGCAGGGCCGCTATTCGTATTTCGATCCGCGTGAGCCGGTGGCGTTCGTGGCGGTCGTCATCGATGCTGCGGGCAGCCTGGGTGGCGCCATTCATGAGCGATGCAGCGAGGGCGAAGCGGCCGGCGGTTATCTCTACGCCGCACTGAGCGGCCAGCACGCCGGCTCGGCCGTCACCTTCATCAAGACCTACGACGGCACCGGCGGCTGGAAACACTCGGTCGATTACGAGGGCACGATCAACGACGACGGCACGGAGATCACCGGCCATTGGCAATTGCAGGACCAGTGGGGCGTGTGGACCGGCCCGTTCCTGATGATGCGAGCCAATGGCATCGAGGACGCGATGATCAGGAAGGCGATGCAGCCCGCCGACGCATCATAGGCGCTTGGCCAGCATGATGTCGGGTCGGCCGGCGCCGTTCACGTCGGGCAGCAAGCCGACGATCTCATAGCCGTGGCGGCGATAGAAGGTGAGGGCGTGCCCGCGCGTTGTCGCCTCCGTCGCCGCGACGTGGCCGACCGTATCGGGCCAGAGGTCGCGGCCGAACAGGTTGGTGCCGCCGTAGTCATCATCGCTGCCGAGGAAGAGCGTCAGCACTCCCTCGCTGCGGGCGCGCGCCTCGAGCGCCGCCATCAGCGCCGAGCCGATGCCGCGGCGCTGGCAGTCGGGCGCCACGACCAGGGGATGGATCTCCCAGCCGTGGCTGTAGGTGCGGATCGCGCCGATCCAGCCGACCAGCCGATCGCCCTCGAGGGCGGCGTGCCCGAGCCAGCCGTCCTCGGCGCAGCGCAACGCCACCTCGGCCTCCGCCTCGCCGGGGCCATTGTAAGCCGAAGGCACATGGGCGAGCGCGTCGCGCAGGATCCTGGCCGCGTCGGCATGCCGAGCCGGCGCCAGCGCCGCGAAATCGACGATCTCCATCAGGTCCTCGAGCCGGCGAAGGTGACGGCCGCGGCGCCGGCGCCGATCAGCAGGCCGCCGCCCACCTTGTTGACGACGCCGATGGCGCGCGGATTGGCGACGAAGCCGCGGGCGCGGGTCGCGACCAGCGCGTAGCCGAAGGCATTGGCGAAGGCCAGCAGCAGGAAGGTCGTCTCGAACACGACCATTTGGGTGAGGAAGTCGGCCTGCGGATCGAGGAAGGCCGGGAGGAAGGCGACGAAGAAGGTGATGCTCTTGGGGTTGAGCGCCGTCACCAGCCAGGCATGGCCCAGCATGCGGGCGGCCGAGGCCGCGTCGGTGCGCGGCGCGGCATCGAGCGTCCCGCCGACGCGCCAGAGCTTTATCCCCAGATAGACGAGATAGCCCGCGCCTACCCACTTAAGGATCGTGAACAACGTGGCGGAGGCAGCGAGCAGGGCGCCGAGGCCCAGCATGGAGAGCGTCATGGCCGTGAAATCGCCCAGCGCCACGCCCACCGTCATGGGCAGCACAGTGCGCCAGCCCTGGCCCAGGGCATAGGAGACGACCAGCAGCACGGTCGGCCCCGGTATGATCAGCAGCACCGCCGACGCGGCAGTGAAGGCGGCCCAGCTTTCGAACGTCATGCAATCCTCCGGTTACGCTCCGGGGATCAAGCCACAGGCCCTTGCGGAGGTCAGCCGGCTTTTGCCGTCTTGCCGCCGTCGATCACGACCTGTGCACCCGTCATGAAAGGATGGTCGTCGGAGGCGAGTGTCAGGGCCATTGCGGCGACCTCCTCGGCTGTCGCGAGCCGTCCGAGGCCGGGCACGTTGTTCTTGACCCACTGGTTCAGGCCGACCCGCCACACGGCGTCCGGTACGTTCTCCATGCCGGCGGCCTTGCGCAGGAAGGGCGTGTCGGTCGTGCCGGGTACCAGCGTGTTCACGCGGATGCCCTGCTGGGCGTAGTCGAGCGCAGCACCTTGGACCAGTCCGGCCAGCGCGCGCTTGCTCGCCGTATAGGCTGTGCGCCTGGCCTGGGTGGCGATGGCGTTGGAGGAGGCGGTGACGACGATCGTGCCGCCGCCCGCCTTCAGCATGTGTGGGACCTCGTACTTCATGGCCAGGAAGACGCCGCGCAGGTTGGTATTGCTGACGCGATCCCATTCCTCGGCGCTGTATTCGTGCAGCGGCTTTTCGATGGTGATGCCGGCGTTGTTGAAGGCGACGTCCAGGCGGCCGTAGGCGCCGACCGCAGCGTCGATGAAGGCGCGGACCTCGTCCTCGACCAGGACGTCGGCTTTCACATAGAGCGCGTCGCCACCGGCGGCCTTGATTTCACGCTCGACCTCCTGCCCGAGCGCCGTCCGACGACCGCAGAAGGCGACTTTGCCGCCTTCCGCCGCAAAGGCGAGGGCCGCGGCCCGGCCAATGCCGGACGTGGCGCCGGTGATGGCGACGACCTTGCCGTCGAAGCGCCGGCTGCCGGGCTGCAGCGGTACCGGAGGCGACTTCGGCGGCAAGGCAAGAGCGACACCCGCCGCCAAGCCGGTGATGAGACCGGCGGCGGCACCAAGGGTGGTCGAGCCCAGGATACGGCGGCGGTTGGGAGGGGGAGGCGTGTCGAGCGACATGGCAAGCTCCTATCTTGTCGATGGCAAGATAATTTACTCTCCGATCTTTACAATGACAAATCTCGGCTTGGTCGCTTGACACCCCGGCGTAGCGCGTGAAGGGATGGCCCATGGCGCGGGCAAAGACGGCAAAACCCTATCACCACGGCGAATTGCGCGAGGCGTTGGTCTCGGCTGGCCGCAAGCTGCTGGAAGAACGGGGAGTGCGCGGCTTCACCCTGCGGGAGTGCGCCCGGCGCGCGGCGGTGTCCCATGCCGCACCCGCCCATCACTTCGCTTCGATCGACGACCTCCTGGCTGAGATCGCAACCCGCGGCTATCACGAGCTCACGGCGGCGATGTCGGCTGAGGCGCGGCGGTCGGGCAGCGAGGCGGCGGCGCGCCTGGTCGGCCAGGGCGTGGGCTACATGGCCTTTGCCGCGGCCAATCCGGTGCTGTTCCAGCTCATGTTCAGCCGCGAAGCCAACCGCTTCGAGACGGCGGACCTGGCCGAGGCCGCCAAGTCGGCCTACCACCTGCACCGCGAGGCGGTCGAAGCGGTCATCCCCCAGGCTTCAGGCGAAGTGAAGGAGCGCATGGTCGACTTCGCCTGGGCGTCCGTGCACGGCTTCATCACGCTGGTCCTCGAAGGCCAGCTCGGCGAGAAGGATTCGCCGCGCGCGCTCAAGTCCCGCGGCTTGGCGACGCTGTCGGCGATGGTCGAGGCCGTCGTGCGAGCCGGCGGTGAGCCCCCCTAGGCCAGGTCGATACGGAACAGCAGCGCCTCGACGTCGCCGTAGGCCGGATCCTTGTGGAACCGCTTCACGAACACGCCGCCGTTGTTGGTGATGACCTTCTGTGACGGCACGTTGTCCGGGTCGGTGGTGAGCTCGACGTACTTGAGCCCTTCCTTGCGCGCTTCCGGCAGGAGCAGCGCCAGTGCTCGCGTGGCATAGCCGCGGCCGCGCTTCCACGGCACCACGGCATAGCCGATGTGCCCCAGGCAGTGCGGCGGCAGCTCCTCCGTGCCGGGCTGCCAGCGAATGCCGATCGAGCCGCAGAAGCCATCGTCCCATATCCAGCGGCGATAGCCAGGCAGGCGCGGCACCTGCGAGCCATCGGGCAGCGTAATCGGCCCGGCCCTGGCCTCCCGGTCGTCGAGCGAGGCCACGAAGCCTGTCGCGTCGGCGTCGATCTTGGCCAGTTCCTCGGCCGCAGCCGTCCCCAGCCGGATATTGTCCGGCGACCAGTCGCGCTTCAGGGCATCGACGTAGGCGTCGAGCTGCGCCAGGGAGGGGACAAGGAGCTGCAACGGACTATCCTCGGCAATCGCCGGCTGCTGTAGCATGCCGGCCCATGAGTTCCAGCCCCGTCCTCGTCCTCGATATCGACGGCGTCGTCTCGCTCGCCCAGCCGGGCTCGCCGTCACCCTGGTACGCCAGCCTGAAAGCCGACTGGGGTTTTGACCAAGACGAGATGGCGCGCGATTTCTTCCGCCGAGACTTCCACGAGGTGCTGCAAGGCCGGGTCGACCTTCACGTCGCCCTGCACGGCTGGCTCGAGACCAAAGGCATGGCCGACCGGCTGGAGGAGTTCATAGGCTACTGGTTCGCCAAGGACGCCGTGATCGACCGCGAGGTCCTGGCCATGGCCGACGCCTGGCGGCAGCGCACCGGCGGCCGATGCTTCACCGCCTCGAACCAGGAGCACCATCGCATCGCCTACCTGCGGGATCAGGCTGGGCTCGCACCGCATTTCGACGAGATTATCTATTCGGCCGCCCTCGGCGTCTGCAAGCCCGAGCGCGTGTTCTTCACCAATGCCCAGGCGCGCATGGGTGTGACGGCAGCGCAGTCGATCCTGTTCGTCGACGATGCCGCGGCCAACGTCGACGGCGCGCGCGCCTGCGGCTGGCGGGCGATGCTCTATCGCGGACCGGAGAGCCTCAGGCAGGCGCTGGAGAGCTGGGGGTAAAACGCTCCTGTCATCCCGAGCGTAGCGAGGGAGCTTTCTTGGGGCCTGAAAGGCCCCTCGCTTCGGTTAGCGCGGGGTAATCCCCGCGCCGGGTGACAGTTAGCGTCTTAGCTTCGCCCAGATGATCGCGTGCAGGACCATCCACATCGGCACCAGCACCGTGGGCACGAACGACAGAGGCAGCCGCGTCATCGCCTCGGAGCCCGGATCGGGGAAGACCTGCAGCAGCGACCCCGGCGCTGACATCACGCCGAGCACGATCGCGACCACCAGGTCGAGCATGCCGAAGGCGTTCCAGAGATGCAGCACGGTCCTGTTCTTCGCCGGATCGCGGGCGAGCCGGATCAGCGGCAGCGCCACGACGCCGCTGATGATGTCGCCCCATCCGGCCGAGTGAGGGAACGGGCCGGACATCCGGCCTTCGGCCGCCACCAGCAGGAACAGGACGGCGAAGACGCGACCGACATTCATCCCGACCAGCAATGGCAACGGCAGGCCGAGCATCGCTGCGCGCGCCTTGGGCCAGGCAGTGGCGGCGGCGGCGGCGATGAGCGGCGCTGCCACGAAGAGTCCCATGACGGGGAAGGGCCTCGCCGTCGCGGCCCAGCCGGCTGCGCTGCCGGCCGTGGCGATGCCGACCCACAGGCCGAGCAGGGCCGCCATTATGAGCTTGGCCTGGCGCGACACGTCGAGAAAGGAGAGCAGGGTGCCGATGATGAAGATGGTCAGCGCAACGGTGGCTATGGTTCCCAGGAAGTCGAGCATGCGAAGTCCTCCGGTCGGGTTGCCGAAGGGTCGTGTCTTGCTGAAGATGTTCAACATCATCTTATGGAGGGCGCCATGCCGTATTCGGCGACGCACAAGCTGCAGACGCGCCAACGCATCCTCGAGAGCGCGCGCCGCCTGTTCAACAGCAAGGGCTTCGACGCCGTCTCGATCGGCGAAGTGATGGAGAATGCCGGCCTGACGCACGGCGGCTTCTATCGGCATTTCAAAGACAAGGACGAGCTCTATGCCGAGGCCGTGCGCTGGTTCCTGTGCGAGGAGGCGCCCAAGCCGTGGCGGGGGCCGCGACGCAAGGCGCACAAGCTGCGCGCAGCGCGGATCGTCGACGCCTATTTCTCGCTCGATCACTTCGATGATCGGGAGAGCTGCTGTCCCCTGATCGCGCTGCCGTCCGACACCGCCCGCCGTGGCGACGGTGCAAAGGCGGCGTACCAGGATGTATTGCAGAAGCTCCTCGCGCTGCTTCAGGCAGACCTGCGCGGTCCGGCGGCGCGCGAGCGCGCTATGGCGCTGGCCGCCTTGTGCATCGGCGGCCTGGCCGCGGCGCGCGGGGTGACCGACCCCGGCCTGGCGGACGAGCTGCGCCGGGCCGCCTACCGGCAGGCGCAAACTATGCTAAAAGCCCGAGCATGCTGATGTTCGACATACCGTTCGGCACGACCGACTGGGAAGGCGTGGAGCGCACCGAGCATGCCGGCGAGACCGGCAAGGCCTACTGGCGCACGCGCACCTTCAACAACATCCGGGTACGCATGGTGGAATACACCCCGGGCTATCTTGCCGACCATTGGTGCCAGAAGGGCCATGTGCTGCTGGTGCTGGACGGCGAATTGCACACCGAGCTTGCGGACGGCCGCACCGTGATCCTGAAGAAGGGCCAGAGCTACCAGGTCGCCGACGGCGATCTCGCCCATCGCTCGCGCACCGAACACGGCGCCCAACTCTTCATCGTGGACTGACATGACGGACAAGATCGGATTCATCGGCGTCGGCACCATGGGCGAGCCGATGTGCAGAAACCTCGCCCGCAAGAGCGGCCTGGAAGTGCTGGCCGCCGACCGCGACGAGGCGCCCCTGAAGCGCCTGGCCGGCGACGGCGTCAAAAGCGCCTCGCTCGACGAGATCGCGGCCGAATGCCGGACCATCATGCTCTCGCTGCCGGGCGGCAAGGAAGTCGAGCAGGTCTGCCTGGGCGAGGGCGGTCTGGTCTCCAAAGCCAAGCTCGGCTGGACGGTATCGATCTCAGCACCTCGCCGGTGACCCTGGCGCGTCGGCTCTATGCCGAGTTCGAGGGCTGCGCCTCGGCGTTCGCTGACGCGCCGGTGGCGCGCACGCGCCAGGCGGCGATCGACGGCACGCTGTCGATCATGGTCGGCGGCACCGAGCACTGCTTCCAGCGGATCGAACCGCTGCTCCGCTGCATGGCGAGCGAGGTGACCTATTGCGGTGACGCCGGCAGCGGCCAGGCGGTCAAGATCCTGAACAACATGATCCTGTTCCAGACCGGCGTGGCGCTCGCCGAGGCGCTCGCCATCGCGCGCGCCCATGGCGTCGATGGCAAGGTGCTATTCGAGACCCTGACCAAGGGCTCGGCCGATTCCTTCGCGCTGCGCAACCACGGCACGAAGGCCATGCTGCCCGGCGTCTTCCCCGAGCGCGCCTTCTCGGTCGAGTACGCGCTGAAGGACCTGTCCTATGCCATGCAGATGGCCGAGGAGCGCGGCGTGCCCGCCCTCGGTGCCGACGTCGTTCGCGAGCTGATGGAACGCGCCATCGAGCTCGGCCACGGCAAGGAATACTGGCCGGTGATCCTGAAGGCGATCGAGGACGCGACGAAGAAGTAGCAAGGGTGTTCATGCTCTTCCGGACCGCGAGCCTCCGGCTCGCTCATGCTCCTGAGCGCGCAGGGTGCGCGCGGTCCGGAAGAGAAGAGCGCGCTCCGAATTGAAGGGGGAGAACGGATTCATGGCGCGAATTGCCGTAGGTGGCTTTCAGCACGAGACCAATACCTTCGCGCCGCAGCAGGCGACCTGGGACGAGTTCGTGCGCGCCGACGCCTGGCCGCCGCTGCTACGCGGCCCGGAAATGATCCCGGGCGTCGAGGGCTTCAACATCCCGATCGCGGGCGCCGTGAAGCGCCTGGCCGAACTCGGCCATGAGGTCGTGCCGCTCGCCTGGGCGGCGGCGGCGCCGGCCTCCTACGTCACCGAGGATGCCTACGAGAAGATGTGGGCGTTGTTCAACGAGGACATCCGCAAGCTCGGGCCGTTCGACGCCATCTACCTCGACCTGCACGGCGCCATGGTGGCGGAGAACACCGAGGACGGCGAAGGCGAGCTTCTAAAGCGTATCCGCACGATCGTCGGCGGCGCCATGCCGATCGTGGCGAGCCTCGACTACCACGCCAACCTCACGCCCGAGATGGCGAGCCTCGCCACCGCCCTGGTCGGCTATCGCACCTATCCGCACATCGACATGGCCGTGACCGGCAAGCGAGCCGCCGAGCTTCTGGACCGCCTGCTCAAGGAGAAGCGGCCAGTCTATCGCGCCTACCGCCAGCTCGATTTCCTGATCCCGCTGGTCTGGCAGTGCACCTTCATCGAGCCGGCCAAGGGCATCTTCGATCTGGTGGGCGAGCTCGAGGCCGGCGAGAAGAGCCACAACCAGGGCATCGTCAGCGTCACCCACACGCCGGGCTTCCCGCCGGCCGACATCGCCCAGTGCGGCCCGGCGCTGGTTGTCTACGGCCACGACAAGGAAGCGGTCGAAGCGGCGGCCGACAAGCTCGCCCAGACGGTGAAGGCGCAGGAACGGGCCTTCGACGGCGAGCTCCTGGACCCAGACGCCGCGGCGTTACGGGCCATCGAGCTTGCGAAGAGCGCGAAGAAGCCGATCGTGCTGGCCGACGTGCAGGACAATCCCGGCGCTGGCGGCACCTCCGACACCGTCGGGCTGCTGGCCGCCCTGATGCGGCACAAGGCCAAGGGCGCGGTGATCGGCATGATCGTCGACGAGGAGGCCGCGAAGGAGGCCGTCGCCACGGGTGAGGGCAAGATCATGCATCGCGGCATCGGCGCCGTCGTCGGCTATGCCGGCGAGAAGCCGGTCGTGGCCGACTGGCGCGTGGTCAAGGTCGGCGACGGCAAGTTCATCGGCACCGGGCCGTTCTACGGCGGCGCCAGGTTCCAGATCGGGCCGATGGCGCTGGTGACCGACGAGGCGAGCGGCGTGTCGGCGGTGCTTGCCAGCAAGCGCATCCAGGCCGCCGACCAGGAGATGTTCCGCCACGTCGGCGTGGAGCCCGCGAAGGTGCCGATCCTCGGCCTGAAGTCGACTGTCCATTTCCGCGCCGACTTCCAGCCCATCGCCGAGACGATCCTGGTGGTGCAGTCGCCGGGTGCACACATCACCGATCCGCTCGAGATGCCCTACAAGCACCTGCGCAAGGGCATCAAGCTCAAGCCCATGGGACCGGTGTGGAACGGGTCTTAGTCTTTCTCTTCCGGACCGCGCGCATCCAGCGCGCCACAAGACAATGACCGCGCTGG
>JAEZHS010000660.1 GCA_023436825.1 Pseudomonadota bacterium
GTTCTGTACGATCTCGGGACGAAGTAGCTAATCCGCCGCCCGCGCCGCGGCGGCCGCCTGGATTGCGGCCTTGGCGCGGTCGCCGGCGCGGCGGTTGCGGCGCTTCAGCCACCACATCAGGAAGCCGGTTACGGCGAACACCGGGATGATCACGCCCGACACGAACACCAGGAACTTGTAGCCGCCGCCGAGCCCGATGCCGTAATGCAGCGCGCGCTGCCAGGCGATGATGCGCTCGCCCGTGCTCATGGTCTGCGGATCGAAGACGTCGACCACGCTCTTGCGGAAGGGATCGATGATCACCGTGACAACGGGCGCACCCTCGGCATGGTCGGCACGGACGAGGCCGATCCGCAGCGCCTGGTCGGACCGGGTCGACAGGAACGCATTCAGGAAGCGGCCATCGGGCACCTTCGAACGCGCCAGCTCGACGGCTTCGTCGACGCCCATCGCCTGGACGCCGCGCATCGGCTCGACGCGCGCTTGGAACATCGCCGCGCGCATGTCGCGGCCGGGCCATACCGCATTGACCGCGCCCGAGATCTGCTGCGGAAAGGCGAGATAGACGCCGGTGAAGTTCACCAGCATGAACAGCGCCAGGCTCCAGATGCCGATGGCGCCGTGCAGCTCGCGATTGAAGCGCAGGCCCTTGGCGGTGCGGCGCACCATGAAGGCGGCCGTCCACTGGCCCCGCCGAGGCCACCAGAGGTAAGGCCCGAGCAACCCAGGACCAGCAGCGCCACGCCGAGCCATCCCACGAGTTCACGGCCCAGGCCGCCCGCAATGAAGAGATGCCCGTGCAGGTCATGGAAGAAGCGCAGCCATCCGGTCATCGCCTGCTGGGTCTCGAGCACCTGCAGCGACACCGGATCGATCAGGATCTGCAGGCTGCCAGCGAACGGGCTTTGCGTGGGGACGCGGCCCTGCGCCTGGCCCTGTCCCTGATTGGGTCCTGGGCCTTGCTGGCCGCCACGGAACTGCGGCCGCTCGCTTGCCATGCCCGGCCGCGACAGGCGTACGGCAGCAGGCTCGCCCACTTCCATCGGCCAGCGCACGGCAATCGGCACGCGCGTCGGATCCTTCGAGGCGGTACGAGCCGCCTCTATCAGCTCGGCCGGCGAGCGCCAGTCGCCGACAGTCCTTGCCGGCGGCTCGCCCTGACCCAGCAGATGCTCGATGTCGTGACCGTAGACCAGCACCGCGCCGGTCACACCCATCATGGCCAGCGGCAACAGCAGGATCAGGCCGATCCACAGATGCAGCTGCTGCAGCCAATAACGAAAAGTGCGCTGTTGTCTGGACATCGAGGTGTCGGCCGTCTCGTCAGCCGGCGCCGAGGGCGCGGGCGATCTGGTAGGTCACGAGCGCGGCGGCATAGGCCAGCGCCAGCATGTAGGCGAAGGTGATCCACATCCACCTCCAGCCGCCGGTCTCGCGACGGATGACGGCGAGGGTTGACGCACACTGCGGCGCGAAGACGTACCAGGCGAGCAGGGCGAGCGCCGTGCCGAGGCTCCAGCTCGCGACCAGGGCGCGGCTGATCTGCTCGGTGGCTTCCTCGCCACCGGCGATCGAGTAGATCGTGCCCAGCGAGCCGACCGCGACCTCGCGCGCCGCCATGCCGGGGATCAGCGCGACGTTGATCTGCCAGTTGAAACCGAGCGGTGCAGTCAACGGCTGGATCGCCGAGCCGATCATGGCGGCGAGGCTGTAGCTGATCGCGGGCTCGGTGGCGCCTTCGGGCGCCTGCGGGAAGCTGGCCAGGAACCAGATCAGGATCATCATCGAGGCGATGGTCGTGCCGGCGCGCTTGAGGAAGGCCGTCGCACGCCCCCACAGGCCGATGGCGAGGCTTCTGGCACTCGGCATCTTGTAGTCGGGCAGCTCGAGCATGAAAGGCTCGCCCGGCGTGTCGCGCCAGACCAGGCGCTTCAGGACGAACGACACCGTCAGCGCGCCCACGATGCCCGTGGCGTAGAGGCCGAACATAACCAGGCCCTGCAGGCCGACGAAGCCCCAGACCTCGCGGTCAGGGATGAAGGCGCCGATGATCAGGGTGTAGACCGGGATGCGGGCCGAGCAGGTCATCAGCGGCGCCACCAGGATGGTGGTGAGCCGGTCGCGCCGATTGTCGATGACGCGCGTCGACATGATGCCGGGAATGGCGCAGGCGAACGACGACAGCAGCGGGATGAAGGCGCGGCCATGCAGGCCTGCGCCGCCCATGATGCGGTCCATCAGGAAGGCCGCCCGCGCCATGTAGCCGAGGTCTTCCAATACGAGGATGAAGAAGAACAGGATCACGATCTGCGGCAGGAACACGACGACCGCGCCGACACCGCCGATCAGCCCGTCCTTCAGGAAGCTTCTGAGCAGCTCGGGCAGCGGTGCGCCTTCGACCTGGTCGCCAAGCCAGTGGAAGGCCGACTCGATCACGTCCATGGCGGGCGTCGCCCAGGCGAAGACTGCCTGGAACATGACGAACAGGATGATCAGCAGGATGACGAGCCCGACCACGGGATGCAGCAGCACCGCGTCGACCCGCGCCGTCAGCGTATCGCGCTGGCCCGGCCCGCGCACGACGGCGGCCAGCAGTCGATCGGCCTCGCGCTGGCCGACGCGCAGGGCGCCCGCATCAGGCGGCTGCCAGTCGGCCTCGTGGGCCTTGAGCCGCTCGTCGAGACGCCTGTCGATGCCGGCCAGCAGGGCGTCGATGCCGCCGCGGCGCACCGCCACCGATTCCACGACCGGCACGCCGAGCTCGCGCGACAGGCGCTCGATATCGATCGCGATGCCGCGCTTGCGGGCGATGTCCATCATGTTGAGCGACAGCATCACCGGCCGGCCGACGCGCTTCAGCTCGAGCGCCAGCCGCAACGCCAGGCGAAGATTGGAGGCGTCGGCGACGCAGACGATCAGGTCGGGAACGACCTCGCTCTTCAGGCGGCCCAGCACGACGTCGCGCGTGATCTCCTCGTCCGGCGAGCGCGCGCGCAAGGAATAGGTGCCGGGCAGGTCGACCACCTGGATCGACCGTCCCGCCGGTGTCGTGAGCGGGCCGACCTTCTTCTCGACGGTAACGCCGGGATAGTTGGCGACCTTCTGGCGGCTGCCGGTCAGGGCGTTGAACAACGCGGTCTTGCCGCAGTTGGGATTGCCGACGAGGGCGACGACCGTGGCGCTCATGACGATGCTGTCGCCGTCACCAGGATCGCCATCGCCTCGCGCCGACGCAGCGCGATGGTCGTGTCGGCGACGCGCACGGCGATGGGATCGCCGCCGAACAGGCCCTCATGCAGCAGTTCGACGATGGCGCCTTCCACGAAACCGAGTTCGATCAGCCGACGTTCCAGCTCCGGGCCGGGCAGCCCGGTGCGGGAGCCGTTCACGGAGAGCTGATGGATGCGGCCACGAAAGCCCACGCGGGCCTCGCCAAGTGCTATGGTTGGATTGGGTTTCATTGCGAGTAATTCGTAATAGCATCCAAATGTCGGCTTCGCCAGCTTCTAGGGGCCAGCTTGTAGGGGGACGCATGGCAACGATCGTTCTTGCACACGGTGCGTGGTCGGCCGCCTGGGCGTGGAAGAAGATGCGGCCGTTGTTTGCCGCCGCCGGCCATCAGTTCTTCTCGCCGACCTACACCGGGCTCGGTGAGCGGGCCCATCTCGCGCACCACGAAATCGACCTCACCACGCACATCAACGACGTGGCCGCGGTGCTCGATTGCGAGGATCTGAGGGACGTGACGCTGCTCGGCCACTCCTATGGCGGCATGGTGGCGACGGGCGTCGCCGACAAGGCGCGCCGGCGTATTGCACGCGTCGTGTATATCGACGCCTTCGCACCGCAGGACGGCCAGAGCCTGTTCGACCTGCTGGGTCCTCAGGGCACCGAGCTGATGCGCGGCAAGGCGATGGGCGAAGGCGCGGGCTGGCGCATCCCGCCCAACCCGATGCCGCCCGACACGGCACCCGAGGACGTCACCTGGGCGACGCCGCGCCGGCGCTCGCAGCCTATCAAGACTTTCGAGCAGAAGCTCCGGCTCACCTCGCGCGAACCGCCGCTGCCGCGCGCCTACATCTACGCCAGGCGCAGCGGACCCGGAGACACGTTCCGCCAGTTCGCCGAGCGCGCCAAAGGCGATTCGACCTGGAAGTATTACGAGATGGATGCCAGCCACAATCCGCACATCACTTGTCCGCAGGACCTGATGGCTACCCTGACCAGGATCATGGCCGAGACGTGAGCACGGACCTCGCCTACACGGTTCTCGCCCAGCTCGGCCGCACCAGGCGCGGCGATGACTCTCTCGCCATCACCGGCGGCGACGATCCGGTGTTCGTGACGCCCTGGCGTGTCGCGGCCGCCGGCTCGGCAGCGCTGGGCGCCATCGGCCTTGCGGTCTCCGACCTGTGGAGGCTCAGGACCGGCAGGCCGCAGGCCGTGACGGTCGACCGCCATGCCGCGGCGGCGTCGCTGCGTTCCAACACCTACGTGTTGCAGAACGGCAAGAAGCCGGTGTCGTGGGATCCGCTGGCCGGCCACTACCCGACGCGAGACGGCCGCATCATGTTCCTGCACACAAACCATCCGCATCATCGCGCCGGCGCCTTGCGAATCACGGGCGCCGAGGCCGAGACGCGCGAGGCGCTGGCCGAGGCAGTCGCCAGGTGGGACGGGCTTGCCATCGAGCAGGCGATCGCCGACGGCGGCTGCGTCGGCGGTCTGGTACGCAGCCGCGAGGAATGGAACGCCCATCCGCACGGGATGGCCGTCGCCAAATTGCCGCTGATCGACATCGTCCAGATCGGTGACGCGCCGCCGCGGCCTTTGCCGAAAGGCGAGCGCCCGTTGAGCGGCGTGCGCGCGCTCGACCTTACGCGCGTGCTGGCCGGACCGACCAGCGG
>JAEZHS010000348.1 GCA_023436825.1 Pseudomonadota bacterium
GAACGAATACAAGCGCGAAGCCTTCAATCTCTTCGAGGACCTGCTGACCGGCCTGCGCGAGCAGGTGGTGGGCCTGCTGGCGACGCTGCAGCTGCGCATGGAAGCGCCGCCGATGCCCGAGATGCCGGCCAGCATGCACGAGGTGCACGAGGATCCGGCGTTGGCCAGCCAGCTGAGCGACGATCCCAACTTCGATCCGGCCGATCCCGACGGCGGCGGCGTCGCCACTTTGCACCGGCCGCGGCCGACGGCGCGCGCGGCCAAGGATCCCAACGATCCCGCGACCTGGGGCAAGGTTGCGCGCAACGCGCCCTGCCCCTGCGGTTCAGGCAAGAAGTTCAAGCACTGCCACGGGCGAGTTTAAGCTCTCTATTCTTCAACACTTGGCGCGAAAAACGGCCGAACCTGATCATGTCGGACGCCGATGCCGAGCGGTTTGTCCCGACCTGCACGTGACGGGCTCATGTAGCGCCATCGTCGCTGTGCGAAAGACTACAGGAAAATTTTGGCCAGGATCGAGCCGGAGCCTTGCCATGCCTCCGCCCTTTGATCGAGGCTGAAAGAGACGAGCGTAAGCAGGCCGCATCGAGCCCGCGACGCCGGAGGAAGCAACCCATGAGCACGACCACGGCCGACGAGGCAGGCGGGCTGCCGAACGGGACTTCGCATCACGCAGCAGGCGTCGGCCCGCTCGAGCAAAAGCACATGCGGCACGCGAACTATCGCGCCGTTGCCAACGACAGCCACATAACAAGAACGCACTGGCACATTGCCACCGCCAACGGCCTCGGCTGGGGGTTCGACGGCATGGATGGCGTGATCTTTGCGCTGGTTTCGCCGCTGATCATCAAGGAATTCGCGCTTAGCGTGCCAGAGTACCGGACCGGCCTGCAGATCTCTCTTTTTGTCGGTATCGCCGGGCTTTATTTCTGGCCATGGCTTTCCGACCGCTTCGGACGGCGCAGTCTGCTGGCGATCAATATCGCCCTGTTCTCATTGTTGATGCCCGTCGTGGCCCTATCGCCAACCTTCGCGGTGTTCGTGATCGCCCGATCGATGGTCGGCTTCGCCCTGAATGGGGAATGGTCGCTGGGCTCGATGCTGGTCGCGGAAACCTGGCCGGCGCGTCTGCGCGGGCGAGTCATCAGCATCAATCGCGCTGCGTGGTGCTTCGGCGCCTCGCTGGCCGGCGCGATCACGGGCATTGTCGCCGCGACTTGGGGTTGGCGCATGGCGGTAATGGTGCCCGGCGTCATCGCACTTCTCGCGATCTACGTGCGCGCCACTTGCCCCGAATCCCCCTATTGGGTGCGTACCCAGGACCGCAAGGCGCGGGTGCGCGCGGCGTTGCGCGGCGGCGAGCCGGTGAGCGAGGAGGATCGCGCCTGGTTCCTCAAGGCTGACCGGGTTGGGATTCGCCAAGTCTTCATGCCCGATATGCTGCCGTCGACCTTCGTGGCGTTGTTCGTCGCCTGCTGCAGCACCTGCATCTTCGGCACAGTCGGTGCCTGGATGCCGCTCTATCTGTCGACCGAGAAGGGATGGTCGACGGCGGAATACAGTACCTTCTATGTCCTTTGGGGCATCGTCGGCTTCTTCGGCCTGTGGTTGGCCGGATGGCTCGCCGATCGTGTCGGCCGGCGCATTGCTTTCATCGCCCTGCTGCTAGAGGGCGCCGTGTTCCTCACTGCCTGGATATTCACCCAGGACCGCCTGCTGCTCTGGATCTTCGGCTTGGCGTGGAGCTTCGGCTTCCTGGGTTTCTGGGGACCCAGCACCGTCCTCACGGCGGAGATTTTTCCAACTCGCATCCGGGGCGTCGCCAATGGCGTGGTGTGGGCGGTCGCGTATTTCGTTGGTTTTGTGCTGTGGCCCTTCGCGACGGTCGCCCTGCAGCAGGCAACCGGTTCCTTCCAGCTCGCCTTCCTCTGCATCCCGGTCTTCATGTTGCTGATGGCGCTCGGTGTCTGGCTCTGCGTGCCTGAGCATGCCGGCAAGGAACTGAACAAGATCAGCATCTGATCCCGGCCCCGCGGTGTGCCGGCTACACTGTCCGCGCGGCAGTGTGTGACTGCTGTGCACACGCACAAACGGTCGGACGATTGGATCGAACGCCCATCTCTTCGCTAAATCGATTCCACTTCATGGCCGTTCTCCTCGAACGCACCTCACCCCTACTACGCCAGAGTTTCAGGGTATCAGATCACCTAACTTGCCGGTGAATGCTTGACGGTCGCTGCCACGGGCGAGGCCTAGCGATAGGCCGCCGCGTCAGCGCGTGCGGGGCGTCTCGGCGAACTGGCCAATGGCCGCGCCGGCGCGGGCGCTGGCCGGACGGACTCCCGTCGGTCCGCCGCGGACTCCGCGAGCGGGGGCATGATCGGGCCGCTCTCTTCGCCAATTCGGTCGCAAACAGGCCGAGCAGCTTCGACCACTCAGTTGAAAGGCGCACCTACTGCATCTCGACCATCTGCGCCAGGGCATCGGGCTGCGCGCCTATGGCCAGAAGGATCCGCTGAACGAATACAAGCGCGAAGCCTTCAATCTCTTCGAGGACCTGCTGACCGGCCTGCGCGAGCAGGTGGTGGGCCTGCTGGCGACGC
>JAEZHS010000709.1 GCA_023436825.1 Pseudomonadota bacterium
GAGCGAGCTGGAAGCTCGCGGTCCGGAAGAACATGAGGGGCCCGCAGTCGCATGACGTCGCTTTCCGAAACCCTGTCCGTCATCCCGCGCAAACCCGGCCGCTGGACGGTCGCCGGCCTGCCCGAGGGCGCCGACGCGCTGGCGCTGGCGGAACTCGCCCGCACCACCGGCGGGCAGGACATCCTGCACGTGGCGCGCGACGGCCAGCGGCTGGAGCGCCTGCAGGACGGCCTGCGCTTCTTCGCGCCTGAGCGCGAGGTCCTGGTCTTCCCGGCCTGGGACTGCCTGCCCTACGACCGCATGTCGCCGCACCCCGACATCGTCGCCGAGCGCCTGGAGACGCTGGTGCGGCTCGCCGCGCCGAAGAAGCCCGGCGCGCCGGCGCGCATCGTCCTCGCCTCGGTGGGCGCTGCCCTGCAGAAGGTGCCGCCGCGCAGCCTCTACGCCGAGGCGGCGGTGGTTCTGAAGAAGGGCCAGACGCTCGACGTCAACTGGCTGACTAAGTTCCTGGGCGAAAACGGCTACGGCCGGTCCGAGACCGTCATGGAGCCGGGCGAGTTCGCCGTGCGCGGTGGCTTGGTCGATCTCTTCCCGCCCGGCACGCCTGAGCCGCTGCGGCTCGACCTGTTCGGCGACGTGCTGGAGGAGATCCGCTCGTTCGATCCCATGAGCCAGCGCTCGACCGGCGCGCGCGAGGAGGTCGTGCTGCTGCCGGTGAGCGAGGTGCTGCTGACCGCGGACAGCATCGCGCGCTTCCGCGGCGGCTATCGCGAGCTGTTCGGCAACGTCAGCGACGATGCGCTCTACGAAGCGGTGTCGGCCGGCCAGCGCCATGTCGGCATGGAGCACTGGCTGCCGCTGTTCCACGAACGCCTGGAGACGCTGCTCGACTACTGCTCCCAGGCTGTCGTCACCGCAGATCACCAGGTCGCCGAAGCGTTCGACGCCCGGCATGAGCTCATAACCGACTACTACGACGCGCGCGTGAAGACAGGCGCCAAGGGCGGCATGAGCGGCGCCGCCGATTACAAGCCAGTGCCGCCGGAACGGCTCTACTTGAAGCCGTCGGAATGGGACCGCCTGCTCGACGGCCACGCCGTCGGGCAGTTCACCAGCTTCGACGCCGCGTCCGATGCGCCCAACACCATCGATCTCGCCGGCCGCCGTCACGAGGGATTCGCCCGGGCGCGCACCGCGCAGGGCGTGAACCTGTTCGACGTGGTGGCCGAGCATGTGAAGGCCGCGAACGCCGCCGGCCGGCGCGTGCTGATCGCGGGCTACACCGAAGGATCGGCGACCCGCCTGCAGCACCTGCTTCAGGAGCACGGCGCCACGACGCCGGTTCCCGCAGCCGACTTCGCCACGGTGCAGGGCCTGCCGCCCGGAGCGCTCGGTATCGCCGTCTGGCCGGTCGAGCACGGCTTCGTGCTCGATGCCCTCGAGGTCATCGGCGAAGAGGACATTTTAGGCGACCGGCTGTCGCGTCCGGCCAAGAAGCGCCGGCCGTCCGAACGCTTCATCGCGGAGGCGGCGGCGCTGAGCGAAGGCGACCTCGTCGTCCATCGCGAGCACGGCGTCGGCCGCTACGAGGGCCTGGTCACGCTGGAAATCCAGCACGCGCGGCACGACTGCCTGCGCCTGACCTACGAGGGCGGCGACAAGCTTTTCGTGCCGGTCGAGAACATCGACGTGCTGAGCCGTTACGGCTCGGCGGAGGAGGGCGCCGCCCTCGACCGACTGGGCGGCGTCGCTTGGCAGTCGCGCAAGGCGAGACTGAAGCAGCGCATCGCCGATATGGCCGACCGGCTGATCAAGATCGCCGCCGAGCGCGCCATCCGCCGTGGCGAGACCATGGCTCCGCCGGAAGGCGCCTACGAGGAGTTCTGCGCCCGCTTCCCCTACGCCGAGACCGACGACCAGCTGCAGGCGATCTCCGACGTGATCGACGACATGTCATCGGGCAAGCCGATGGACCGGCTGGTGTGCGGCGACGTGGGCTTCGGCAAGACCGAGGTGGCGCTGCGCGCCGCGTTCGTTGCGGCAATGTCCGGCAAGCAGGTCGCGGTCATCGCGCCGACCACGCTTTTAGCGCGCCAGCACCACCGCACCTTCAGTGAGCGCTTCCAGGGCCTGCCGGTGCGCATCGGCCGCCTGTCGCGCCTGGTCGCGGCCAAGGAGGCCAAGGCCACCAAGGAGGCGGTCAAGGAGGGCAATGTCGACATCGTCTGCGGCACCCATGCGCTGCTCGCCAAGGGCATCGAGTTCAAGGACCTCGGGCTCCTGATCGTCGACGAGGAGCAGCATTTCGGCGTCAGCCACAAGGAACGCCTGAAGGAACTGCGTGCCGACGTCCACGTGCTGACGCTGACGGCGACGCCGATCCCGCGCACCTTGCAGCTGGCGCTGACCGGCGTGCGCGACATGAGCCTGATCGCCACGCCGCCGGTCGATCGGCTGGCCGTGCGCACCTTCGTCACGCCGTTCGACGGCGTCTCGATACGAGAGGCTTTGTTGCGCGAACAATATCGCGGTGGCCAGAGCTTCTATGTCTGCCCGCGCATCGAAGACCTGGCCGAGGTCGCGGCCAATCTGCGCGAGCTGGTGCCCGACATCCGCATGGCCATGGCGCACGGCAAGCTCTCGCCGACCGCCATCGAGAACACCATGCAGGACTTCATCGACGGCAAATTCGACGTGCTCTTGTCGACCAACATCGTCGAGAGCGGCCTCGACATCCGCAACGCCAACACCATGGTGATCCATCGCGCCGACATGTTCGGCCTGGCCCAGCTCTACCAGCTGCGTGGCCGCATCGGCCGCGGCAAGATGCGGGCCTATGCCTACCTCACCGTGCCGCCGGGGAAGGCGCTGAACGAGGCGGCCGCCAAGCGACTCGAGGTCATGCAGACCCTCGACACCTTGGGCGCGGGCTTCCAGCTCGCTAGCCACGACCTCGACATCCGCGGCGCCGGCAACCTTCTGGGCGAGGAGCAGTCCGGCCATATCCGCGAGGTCGGCATCGAACTCTACCAGCAGCTCCTGGAGGAGGCGGTCGCCTCGGCGCGGGGCAGGGCGCAGGAAGCGGAGCAGGCCGAGTGGTCGCCGCAGCTCAATCTCGGCATCCCGGTGCTGCTGCCCGAGGAGTACATCGCCGACCTGTCGGTGCGCATGGGCCTCTACCGGCGCATCGGCGCGCTCGCCAACAAGGCGGAGATCGATTCCTTCGCCGCCGAGATGGTCGATCGCTTCGGCAAGATGCCGCCTGAGGCCGAGTTCCTGCTGAACACAGTGGCGCTGAAGGTGCTGTGCCGGGCGGCCGGCGTGGACCGCATCGATGCCGGCGAGAAGGCGGTCGTGCTGTCGCTGCACGACAACAAGTTCGCCAAGCCTGACAAGCTCATCGCCTGGCTGCAGAAGAACGCGCCTTTGGTGCGGCTGCGGCCCGACCACCGCGTGATCGTGCAGCGCGCCTGGAACGACGAGCGCCAGCGGCTTTCCGGAGTGACCTCGATCGTTTCTTCCTTGGCGAAGCTCGCGGCTTGAGCAGGGGAATGGCAGCCCGATGCGCGCAGCGCAGCAGCCAGTCGCTGAGCCGCGTATCGCCCGAGGCGCGGGCGAGGGCCACTGCACCGACGGCCAGGATCACCGCCACCGTGGCATCGCTGTCGAGCTTGCGTTTCTTGGCGCCGGCCAGCTCCCCGATCGCGGCGTAGAGCAGGTTGGCGTAGGCGAGCCGCGCCGGCAGCGGGGCGCGGGCGATGTCGGAGGGTAGGGCGGCAAGCACGCAAGTGGGAGCGCTCACGACCAGTTCGGCCTTGTCGAGATAGGCCTTGAGCACCGCCGATGGTGCCGCGCCCCGCAGCCGCGCGCGCAGCCCGGTGCCGGTGATGACGGCCTCGGTGAAGAGGTCGTCCTTGGACTTGAAGTGCGCGTAGAACGCGCCGCGCGTCAGCCCGGCCGCCAGCATGACGTCGTCGATGTTGGTGCCTGCATAGCCGCGCAGCCGGAAGAGCCGGCCGGCATGGTCGAGGATCTCGGCCCGGGTACGGGCGGTTCGGGCAGGGTTCTGGGGCATGATATGTTGTCGATCATACCATATGATTATCATCACATCATGCTCTTCCGGACCGCGAGCGTCC